>JAZNOR010000044.1:0-3018 GCA_045589235.1 Eubacteriales bacterium
CGATAACGAAACTATCGTTAACACAGATTACCATTTCAATCTTTGCCGCATCTGCACGGTAGACAAGGTCCTTTTTAGTGAGCTGTAACGAACCGGGAATAAGAATTGCGCCGAGCTTGTGAATTGCGGTAGCGCATACCCAATACTCCCAACGACGGCGAAGTATGAGCATAACAACAGAGCCCTTTTTTACTCCTTTGGAACGCAAGAAATTAGCAACCTTATTTGAAAGGCGAGATATGTCGGTAAAAGTAAGGGTCTTTTCATTACCGTGATCATCGCACCAAACAAGAGCTTTTTTCTCAGGCTCAGCGCTTGCCCAAGCATCAACTACATCGTAGCCGAAGTTAAAGTCGTCGGGGATATTAACGGAATAATTTTCTTTAAAATCCTCGTATGAGTCAAACTCAACACGCGGTAAATAACGATTAAGTAACATTAAGTTGTCTCCTTTATTATTCTGCAATCATAGTAAGAAAGCTTGCGCGCTTGTCGCCTGCGCACTTCTGACCGTGCGGCAGAGAACTGTTGAAATAAATGCTGTCGCCCGCGTTTAAAATGATTTCGCGATCGCCGAAAACGAGAGCGATTGAGCCTTCAAGTACATAATTAAATTCCTCGCCCTTATGTGTCATAAGATGCGGCTTTTCATCAGTCGGGTCGAGAGACACCAAAAGCGGCTGCATAATCTTATGTGAATAACGGAATGCGAGGTCTGAGTACGAATAACCGGGAGCGCGATCAACCGGCTTACCGTCGCCTGCACGCACTACGTGGTATGTGCTGAGTTTACCACTGCTACCTGTTAAAATTTCGTTAAAGTCGACCTGGAAAAGATTTGCAACTGCAAAAATTACACTTATCGGAATATCGTGGCCATCCTGCTCATACTTCCTGTAAGTATTCACATCAACGGAAATCTCCTTAGCGAGAAGCTCGACAGAATATCCACACACCTCGCGGAGCTCGCGAAGACGAGCAGCAACATTTGATACATTTTCAGAAACCATAGAAAAAACTCCTTTCTTCTACAAAGAAATAACATTACCGTCGCGAATTATTTTTCGCGCAGATTTAAGCGCGCGCACGCGCGCAATCATCATTTCGTGCTTACAGCCGGTGCAACGCAGACGAAAGTCCACGCCGATACGGAGAACCTCCCACGTTTTGGAACCGCAGGGGTGTGGCTTTTTCATTTCTAAAATATCGCCGACGACAACGTTTGTGACGCTTTGCATCGCGCTTCACCGCCATTTTACAAATTATTCACTAATTATATCACAAATATAATGTCTTTACAAGAGATTTGCAAACAAAAATGCACTCGGAAAATACCGAGTGCACAGATGTTTAGCCTAAATAGTCTTTTATTGCTTCGGGAATAATAAGCTCAAGCGCTTTCTGCGCGCGGTCGAGCTGATCGGGTGTTAATGAAATTTTTACCGGCTTGCCGTCGCGGTTAGTTATGGTAACGTAAAGCTTGCCGTCGTCTTCGCTTGTCGGAAGACAAGGTGAGTCGCTCGTGCCGAGTAAATAATCGGTTGAAACGTCTAAAATTTTTGCTATATTTGAAACGGTTGAAACAACCGGCTCCTGTTTTTCATTCTCGTATTTTGAAAGTGTACCTTTATTAAGGCCACCGCCGAATAATTCATTGTGTTTATTTGCGAGCTCTTCTAAAGTGATGCCGCGCTCTTTTCGGATTTGACGAAGTCTTTTTCCAAACATAAAAAATCCCCCTGTAAATGGTTTCTTATGTAATATAATTTAACACATTTTTTTGAAAAAAGCAACATTTTTATTAAAAAAGATTGGGCTCTCACAATGAGAGCCCAAGAAAGACTAACAACAGGTCTTTTTAACAAAGGATTCGCAATCAGTACACTGCGGCATTGTAGGGTTAGCTTCGTGTGTACCGACCTTGATTGAATTTAAGGTGCAGTAGTTCTCGTTTTCACTGTGATACTGGCACTGCTTTACGCTGCACTTAATACTCGGGTTTGACTGGTTCATTTTAAATTACCTCCATATTTTGATTTCAGGTTTATTATTGCCGGATATGAAAATTATATACACAATTAAATTTTTGTGATAAAATATAAATGAGGTGTGGGAAAATGCAAATTTCACCAAAGGCTGAATATCTGATTTCAAAATTAAATGAACGCGGCTTTAGCGCCTATGTCGTTGGTGGTTGTGTGCGCGTTTTGCTTATGGGAAAAACTCCGGGAGACTGGGATATTACAACTTCCGCAAAACCGGATGAAACACTTGAAGTTTTTTGCGATTTCACAACGATACCCACAGGACTTCAACACGGTACGGTTACTGTTATCTATAAGGGTGAGCCTTTTGAAGTAACAACCTTCAGAACCGATGGCGATTATGTAGACCACAGACACCCGAATGAGGTTGAATTTGTAGCTGATTTAAAAGAAGACCTTGCGCGCCGCGATTTTAAAATGAATGCGATCGCATACTCACCGTGTGAGGGTTTAATTGACCCGTTTTGCGGCTTGCAGGACATAGCATATAAAACGATTTCAGCGGTAGGGGACCCCGCTGTTCGTTTTGAAGAAGATGCGCTCAGAATTCTGCGCGCTCTGCGCTTTGCAGCAACGCTCGATTTTAAAATTGAAGTAAACACCTTTGAAGCGGCAACTGCAAAAGCGCCAACTCTTTGCAAAATTGCAAAAGAGCGCATAACGGCAGAGTTTTTAAAGCTGATTTGCGGAGCCTCGGCCGAGCGCGTTTTAGAAGAGGGCGAGGAAATATTAAAATTTATTTTTCCGTGTAAAATAAATTCGCGTGATGTGGATTCTACGCCGAATAACGAGGTGGCAAGACTTTGCGCGGTATTTAAAAATTCGCCTGATAACTTAAAGTCGCTTCGCTTACCTAAAAAAACAGAGATGCGCGTTAAAAATATTTTGGGATATACCTTTAAAAATATCCGCTATCTTGTCCGAGACCTCAAAAATGACGGTGAAATTTATCTTCTTCTCAATAATTGCAATA
>JAZNOR010000045.1:0-13641 GCA_045589235.1 Eubacteriales bacterium
TCATTGTTAGCTGCACTCCCCTCAAATTCTATTTCATTTAAACTGTCCGGAACGTCGATTGCGTAGTCACCCGTAAAGCACGCATGACAGAAGCCGACTTTTAATCCTTCCACAGTTTCCGGTAAATCTTCAATGCGCAAGTAATCAAGTGAATCTGCACCGATTATTTCGCGGATTTCTTCAATCGAGCGATTATGCGCAATCAACATACTTCTATCCGGCACGTCTGTACCGAAGAAGCACGGGTGTAAAAACGGAGGTGATGAAATTCTCATATGAACCTCGGTTGCACCTGCATCGCGAAGCAAGTTAACGATTCGCGCACAGGTTGTTCCGCGAACAATTGAGTCATCGACCATAATAACACGCTTGCCTTTAACAACAGCTGAAAGAGCGTTTAATTTAATGCGTACTGCTCTCTGACGCTGACCCTGAGACGGCTGAATGAATGTTCTGCCGATGTAGCGGTTCTTAACTAGACCGACACCGTACGGAATACCCGACTCTTGTGCAAAACCAAGTGCCGCTGAAAGACCAGAGTCCGGAACGCCAATAACGATATCAGCTTCGTTTTTATTGCGCCTTGCAAGACATCTGCCCGCTGCAATTCTGGACATATCAACTGAAACGCCGTCAATTACACTGTCAGGTCTTGCAAAGTATACGTATTCAAAAATACAAAGAGCCTCGTTAGCTTTAATTCCGCATTCCATTGAATTGATTCTGCCGTCTTCAACGACGATAATTTCACCCGGTTTGACATCTCGGATAAACTCAGCCCCGATTGCATCAAAAGCACAGCTCTCAGATGCAAAAACAACGGTTTTTCCCATTCGGCCCATACAAAGCGGTTTAAAACCGTTTGGGTCACGAACTGCAATCATTTTTTTATGGCTCATAAGGACAAATGAATATGCACCGCGCAAGTGCTGCATAGCGCATTTAACTGCATCCTCTAACGTATCCTGCACCATACGCTCACGGACTACCATAAAGGTGATAACCTCGGCATCGTTACCCGTGTGGAAAATGCCGCCACGGCGTTCAACATCACGGCGAAGCTCATTTGCGTTTATAAGATTTCCGTTATATGAAATCGCAAGGTCACCGTAAATATGACTTAACACAATTGGCTGAGCATTAACACGGTGAGCAAGAGCTTTGGTTGAATAGCGCACATGACCAAGTGCCATATTGCCCACTAAATTCGCAAGAGCCTTTTCATCAAAAACGTCAGGGACTAAACCGGAATCTTTGTGAAAAACGATTTTAGTACCATCAGATGCTGCGATACCGCATGACTGTTGCCCGCGGTGTTGAAGTGCATAAAGCGCATTATAGGTCTCGCCTGCAGCACTGATGTGCTCATCTGCTGCTGTAGCAATACCGAAAACGCCACACTCCTCGTGAAGCTTGTCCGTCATTCCGTTTGAGACTTTTGTAATTTTGTACTTCATAAAGTATCATTGCTTCCTTTCTTTGAACTAATTTATGTTGCACAAAAAGGGCCGCAAAGCAGCCCTTATGATTATTTACTGTTAAGCTCTGCAGCTACTTTCGCATCCTTTTCAAGAACTGCTGCACTGTCCTTTGCGCGCTTAGCATCCAGCTTTGCCGCAAGCTCTTTATCTTCAACTGCGATAATCTGAGCCGCGAGCAACGCTGCATTTGCACCGCCGTTGATTGCAACGGTTGCAACCGGAATACCCGTCGGCATCTGAACAGTCGAAAGAAGCGCATCCATTCCGTCAAGATTGGAGGACTTACACGGGATACCAATAACCGGAATAGTGGTATTAGCGGCGATTGCACCTGCAAGATGTGCTGCCATACCGGCTGCTGCTATAATCGCACCAAAGCCATTTTCTCTTGCACCCAGTGCAAATGCGCGTGCCTCCTCCGGCGTTCTGTGCGCCGAATAGATATGCACTTCAAACGGAATTCCGAGTGTGTCTAACATATCGGTAGCTTTTTTAATGATAGGAAGGTCGCTGTCACTTCCCATAACAATTCCGACTTTTTTCATTTCAATATCCTCCTTGGCAATAAAAAAAGGGCGCACCTAACTCTGCATTTTTCGGAGTTAAATGTACCCAGACGGTCGGCAATACGCGGGGTATATCCCCGAAAACTTCTCTGCTCCACGTGGTGCTCCACATTATCCGTCAGTCGCAGAGAAAAAGCATTCAAAATCACACAACGATTATACCACAATTCAAAAGCTTGTGTCAAGGCAGATTGCGCCAATTTTCGCAATAAATTTACACCTTTATTTGGCACAGTTTTACACCTTGTAAAATATAATAAAAAAGAAAGGAGAGATGATATCAGGCTATGGATACCAAGAAAAAATTCGCAATTGTCGGCGGAGATATGCGTCAATGCCACCTGGCAGAGCTTTTAGTCGCCGATGGGCACTCGGTTTCTGCATTCGCACTGGAAAAGTGCTCTTTGAGTTCCGAAATTGCACGCCCTCAAGGCCTCTCCGCACTTTCTGAAAAGTATGATGCAGTCATTCTTCCGCTTCCGATTGAATCTGAGCCGGGAGTTTTAAACACTCCGTTTTCAATAAATTCTTACTTAACCCAAGATGTTTTTTCGCTCTTTCCTGTCGGAGAGATGGTAATTGGCGGAAAAATTGAGCATAATTTATTTGAAAAGGCCGGAAGAAGCGGTATTGCACTCTTTGACTACTTGGAACGCGAGGAGTTTTCTGTTTCAAACGCTGTTCCATCGGCAGAAGGTGCAATTCAAATTGCCATGGATGAGCTTCCGATAACTCTGCAGGAGGCGAAATGTCTCGTTTTAGGATATGGAAGAATCGGAAAACTACTCGCACATTACCTCAAAGCATTTGGAAGCAATGTTACTGTTTCTGCCAGAAAATATTCGGATCTCGCATGGATTTCAGCATATGGCTACAATGCGCTGAACACCGGAAAATTAGAGGGTAAATTAGACGATTTTGATATAATTTTTAACACCGTTCCCGCTGAAGTTTTAAACGCAAAGCTACTATCGGAGCTCAAAGAGTCCTGTCTTGTTTTAGACCTTGCATCAAAACCCGGCGGTATTGATTTTGCTACAGCAAAAAAACTAGGCATCAAGACAATTTGGGCACTTGCACTTCCTGCAAAGGCAGCACCCGTCACAGCAGGAAAAATAATTCGCGAAACAATATACAACATCATTGATGAATGGGGTGTCAGATCATGAAAATCGGCTTTGCAATATGCGGTTCTTTCTGCACCTTTTCAAAAGTAATTCCGCAAATTACAGCTTTAAAACACCTAAACTATGAACTTTTACCAATTATGTCTCCAATTGCATATTCAACAGATACCAGATTCGGAAAAGCTTCAGATTTCATTGCAAAAATCGAAGAGATCTGCGAAAATAAAATAATTAAAACCATACCTGAAGCTGAGCCGATTGGCCCTAAAAAATTGCTGGATGCACTCATTATCGCTCCCGCTACCGGAAATACAATGGCAAAGCTCGCCTGCGGTATATGTGACACATCGGTTACAATGGCAGCAAAGGCACATCTGCGTAATGCGCGACCGCTTATAATCGCACCGTCTACAAATGACGGTCTTGCAATGAATTACAAAAACATTGCCCTTTTATCAGCAACAAAAAACATTTATTTTGTACCCTATGGCCAAGATGATGCCGAAGGAAAACCAACATCGCTCGTTGCTCATATGGAGGATATTCCGAAAACGTTAGAATTTGCCCTTTGTGGTAAGCAAATACAACCCGTTATTAAATAAAAAAAGCACTCTTAAGAGTGCTTTTTTTATGGCATTTCCAGGCCGTGCATAAATCCCCCCTGCTTTTTCGAGCACACATCACCTGCGATAAGCTTATTTTTACAAACAAGCAAATTAAGAGAAACCTCAGGTTCATTGGGGTAATTCAGTACATCGTATGTATATTTAACAACGCGTTTTCCCTTGTATTTACTTAAATCGAAGCCTTGTGACATCTGAATTTCATTATATTTTTCATACACATCATCAAACTCATACGGTATCTGTATTTCGCAAAACTCGTCAAGTTCCGCTTCCCATCCGAGCTTTTCAATAAGCTCTTGTCTTATTCCCTCATCACTCATTTTCACATCCTCTAAAACAACGCCCGATTTCTCGAAAACCATTGTTGTTTCATTTCCGCCGTAAAAGCAAATAATGCAAATCACCGCAAGAAGCGCAAACACTGCGCCGAAAATTTTCTTTTTTGTTAACTTTGTTGTCATAACTAACATCGTTTTTTCTCCCTCCGTTCATAAAAAGCTTATTCGCATCTTGCAAATATTATGACTGTACATTAAAATTTAACAATTTCTTCTTATTATTATGTTGACTGTCTCATAATAAAATGGTAAACTAAATAGATAGATTTTATGATGTAAGGATATACTTTTATGTGGATTGCAAATGATTGGAAAGACTATGAAATTTTAGATTGCGGAAATGGCGAAAAACTTGAGCGTTGGGGTGACTATTTTCTTGTAAGACCTGACCCGCAGGCTATCTGGCAAACTCCGCGCAAGAACAAAAAATGGACATCTCCCGACGGTAGCTATGCTCGCTCTTCAACAGGTGGCGGCAAGTGGACAAACCGTTCCCTGCCCGATAATTGGAAGGTAAAATATAAAGAACTCACCTTCCGCATTAAGCCGATGAACTTTAAGCATACAGGCCTCTTCCCAGAGCAGGCTGCAAATTGGGATTTTATGATGGATAAAATACGAAATGCAGGCAGACCGATAAGTGTTCTTAATCTCTTTGCCTATACAGGCGGCGCTACTGTTGCATGTGCAAAAGCCGGAGCTTCCGTTTGTCATGTAGATGCGGCAAAAGGTATGGTTGCCTGGGCTAAAGAAAACGCCGAGGTTTCTGGCGTTTCCGATGCGCCGATTCGCTGGATTGTTGACGACTGCGTTAAATTCGTTGAGCGCGAAATACGCCGTGGCAGAAAATACGATGCAATTGTTATGGACCCGCCGTCATACGGCAGAGGTCCGTCAGGTGAAATATGGAAGCTTGAAGAAAAACTCTACCCCTTCGTTTCACTTTGCAGTCAGGTTCTCTCTGATGACCCGCTGTTCGTACTTATAAATTCATATACTACAGGTCTTGCACCCAGTGTTCTGCGCTATATTTCAGAGACAATTTTCACTCCGCGTTTCGGAGGCACTTGCGAATATGCAGAGCTTGGTCTCCCTGTAACAGATACAGGCCTCAATCTCCCCTGCGGTGCAACCTCACGTTGGCACAGATGAAAGGAACGTTTAAATGGATAATCCGATTCTTAGTTGTGAGAATTTAAATTTTTCATATCGCGAAGATAATTTAACTCTCGAAAACATCAATCTTCAAATACCAAAAGGGCAATATGTTGCTCTTTTAGGTCATAACGGTTCGGGTAAATCCACTCTCTTAAAGCATTTTAATGCTATTTTATTACCGTCCGGCGGTCGTGTTTTCGTTTCCGGTATGGACACAACGGACGAAGATTTTCTCTACAAGATACGCCGCACCTGCGGTATGGTATTCCAGAATCCCGACAATCAGATTGTCGCTACAATCACCGAAGAAGATGTTGCCTTCGGGCCAGAAAATCTAGGCGTTCCGCATGAGGAATTGCGCCACCGTGTTGACTCAGCACTTAAAACCGTTGGTATGTATGAATTCCGAGATCGGGCACCACATATGCTCTCCGGCGGTCAGAAGCAACGTATTGCGATTGCAGGAATCATCGCTATGCGCCCGAAATGCATCGTGCTCGATGAACCGACTGCAATGCTTGACCCTATTGGTCGTCGCGATGTTCTTGATACGATTAAAAAATTAAATCGTGATGAAAATATAACGATTTTACTTATTACACACCATATGGAAGAAGCTGTTGGCGCTGACCGCGTCTTGGTGCTTGACTCAGGTAAAATTGTGCTCGACGGAACCCCGGGTGAAATTTTCTCACAAGTTGAACTTTTAAACTCCCTCGGATTAACCGTACCACAAACCACACAGCTTTTATGGAAGCTTAAAGAGCAGGGGCTTCCTGTTTCGCTAGATGCTCTTACAATTGATGCCTGCGCTCTTGAAATTAAAAGAGCCTTGGAGGAAAAACGTGGATAACATAATTGAAGTTAAAAACCTATCTCACACATACAGTTTTGATACACCGTTTGAGCACATTGCGCTTGACAATATGTCATTTAACATAAAGCGCGGTGAAATTCTTGGAATCATCGGTCACACAGGTAGCGGTAAATCAACACTCATACAGCATTTAAACGGTCTTCTTCGTCCGACGGGCGGTGAGGTTTTGTTTCACGGCCGCGATATCTGGTCTGACAAAGCATTCACCCGCGAGGTTCGTTTTCGCGTAGGGCTTGTTTTCCAATACCCGGAGTATCAGCTTTTTGAAGAAACTGTTGAGCGCGATATTGCTTTCGGTCCGACCAATATGGGGCTTTCTGAGGATGAAATTAAAGAACGCGTTGTTACTGCGGCTAAAAGCGTTGGTTTAAAAGAAAAGTATTTATCCAAGTCGCCTTTCGAGCTATCCGGCGGCCAAAAGCGCCGCGTTGCGCTTGCCGGCGTTATTGCAATGCGCCCCGAGGTGCTTATTTTAGACGAGCCGACTGCAGGTCTTGACCCGCAAGGCAGAGATGAAATTTTAAGCTATATCAAAAATTATAATAAAGAAACCGGTGCAACAATTATTTTTGTCACCCACAGTATGGAAGATATTGCAGACACCGTTTCCCGAATCATTGTGCTCGAAAAAAGTCAGATTTTAATGTCGGGCACGCCGCACGAAATTTTTACAAAAGCCGATATCTTAACAAAAGCAGGTCTCACCGTGCCGCAGGTAACTCAAGTTATGTCACGTCTAAGCAAACTTGGTGTTGATATTGACCCTGCAATTTACACGGTTAATGATGCTGTTTCTGCACTTCTTAAAGGAGGTGCCGCAAATGCTTAAAGACATAACTCTCGGGCAATATTTCCCAGGGAATTCAATAATTCACAAATTGGATGCGCGCCTTAAGCTCATTTTAACCGTGCTTTACATCGCAGCACTTTTTATCTGCTGTGGTCCCGTGCCATATATAATTCTATCGGCACTTTTATTTATTGCAATTTCCACATCCAAAATTGGGTTTAAGCAAGTAACACGCGGTCTTAAGCCGATTCTTGCGCTGCTTATCATCACAACGTTATTTAACGTTTTCTATACAAAAGGCGGCACTACCCTGTTTGAATGGAAATTCATTACAATTACAAGCTTTGGCTTGTATAATGCATTTTACATGGTCGTGCGTATAACGCTTCTTATTATCGGAACTTTCACGCTTTTAACCTACACCACTTCCCCGATTATGCTGACCGATGCACTTGAGGCTGTTATGTCACCCCTTAAGAAAATACGCGTACCAGTGCACGAGCTTGCTATGATGATGACGATTGCTCTTCGCTTTATTCCGACGCTTTTGGAAGAAACCGATAAAATTATGGCAGCACAAAAATCACGCGGGGCAGACTTTGAAAGCGGTAGTTTAATTAAGCGCGCAAAGGCACTTATTCCAATTTTAATCCCGCTTTTCATAAGCGCGTTTCGCCGTGCTGAAGAACTCGCAACCGCTATGGAATGCCGTTGCTATCACGGTGACTCAGGCAGAACTCGCCTGCGCGTTATGAAAATGGTAAAGCATGACTACATCGTTTTAATAATCGCAATTATAACTCTTACCCTTGCAATAATCGCAAATTATACTGTATCTTTCGGGGTGATTCTACCTTGAGAAACATAGCTATTTCACTCTCGTATGACGGTACAAGCTTTCACGGCTGGCAAATTCAGGATGCTCTGCGCACGGTTCAGGGAACACTTCAGTCTGCCGCTTGTACAATCACGAAGGAACCTGTTAAGCTAATCGGTTGCGGCAGAACGGACACAGGCGTTCACGCGCGCCGCTACATTGCAGGATTCCGCACGAATTGCGAAATCCCGATTGAGCGTATACCCATTGCTTTTAACAGCCTACTTCCTGACGACGTTGCGGTATTTGCCGCGCAGGAGATGGATGACGATTTCCACCCAATTCGCTCCTGCATAAAAAAAGAATACACCTATGAGGTATATAATTCAAAATTCAGAAATCCCCTTCTTGCGACACGCGCGTACCATTTTGAGGGCGATTTACCTCTTGAAAAGCTAAGGCGTGCTGCGTCGTATTTTTTAGGTGAACACGACTTTGCTTCAATGCGCAGCACTGGCACCAATGTTAAATCAACTGTGCGCTGTGTCCATTCATTTGATATTATAGAACACGAAAGTGCACTTTCTTTTGTAATTTGTGCAAACGGTTTTCTCTATAATATGGCGCGTACAATGGCAGGCACTCTGTTTTCCGTTGCATTGGGTAAAATTTCACCCGATGAAATCCCCGATATTTTAACCTCTTGTGATAGAAAACGAGCAGGAGCTACCGCCCCTGCACACGGACTGTATATGACCGATGTAACCTTTAACAAACTTATTATTTAAAAAGGATGAGCTATTATGGCAAAAAAGAAAAAAAAGAAAGCAAAAAAGAACAACAGATTTATTCTGTTTTTCGCTATACTGGCCATTGTCGCTCTGCTTGTTACTTTCGGCACTAAATACGGTGGTGGCAGTATAATGCGCATCGTATACCTTATCGGCACAGGTATAACAGGTGTTGCCGAGGAAAGCGCAATTTCTTTTGACGAAGCATCTGCAAACCGCTTTCACGCGGTAAGCGGTGGCTTTGCCGTATTATCGGCAGACGGTATGCATATCTATGACTTATCCGGTAAAGAGAAGTCTTACTTTATGCTCTCATATCATTCTCCATCAATCACAGGTTCGAAAAATTCAGTTATTGCATATGACCGTAACGGGCAGGAATATACAGTTTTAAATAAGAATAAAATTCTCTATAACGGCAAAACAAATGCTCCGATTATAAACCTTACAATGAACTCCAACAGTTCATACTCGGTTGTAACTGCCGGCCCTGAATGCAAAGCACTTGTAACCGTCTACTCATCAAAATTCAAAGAGCTGTACAAATTGTATTCAACTGAGCAATACATATTGTCTGCCCCTATTTCAAACAACTTAAAATACATGGCAACACTTGGATTCTCCGCAGGTAGCGGTCAGTTCAACGGTATGATTTCATTTTATAAACTCGATACCGAGGGGGCAATTGCAACTGTTTCTCTCCCGGATTGTATGCCGATTTCTGCAAGCTTTATGCAAAACGGAAATCTCTCAGTTTTATGCGAAGACAGAATGTTAACATATACTGAAAAAGGTGAGCTTGTTCGCGAAATTCTTTTTGACGGATTTTCTGTTTCAAAAGCCTCGCTTAATTCAAAAAACATTTCCTCTGTACTGCTCAATACCAATTCACTCGGCGGTGCTTCACGTCTTATCGTTTCAAAAGGTGGAGACGAGCCTCTTATTATGAATTTTTCTGAAGATATTTTCGACATTTCTTCTGCCGGAAACTACACAGCGCTGCTCCTTGCAAACAGAATTGTCGTCTATAATAAAAACGGTGAAGAACACCACACATTCCCTCTTGCGCAAAGTGCAAAAAGCTGTATCATGCGCGAGGATGGCACAGTGTTTGCAGTTGGTGCAAATTTTGCTAATTTACTGATTCCTTAGAGGTGATTTTATGGCGCTGATTATCGACATAATCGCAGCAGCTCTTTTGCTTTTCTTTATATTGCGTGGCAAGAAAAGAGGTCTTATTAAAACAATAGCGGGGATTTTAGTTATCGTTTTAGCATTTCCACTTGCAGGTGCTCTTGCAGATAAAACTGCCGATCCGATTGCCGAGAGGTTTGTAACTCCGTCCGTTTCAGATTTTTTGGCGCCAAAGGCAGAGGAAACAAAAAATGCATTTGAATTTAAAACTATGCTTATAAAAATCGGTGTGCCTGAAAGTCTTGCCGAGAGTGTTGTTTCCGCATCTCCCGTAAATGAACTTTTATCAAACGCAACAAAAACTCTGTCGCAAAAGCTTACTTATGCCCTGCTTTATCTGATTTACTTTATTATCTTAATCCTTATTTTCAAACTTTTAATTAAACTTATTGATAAAATTTTTGACCTGCCTGTTTTAAACTTAATAAATTCACTAGGCGGTCTTCTCTGCGGTGCTGTTTTAGGATATTTGCTCATCCTGGTAACCGCAATAATACTTATAAACTTAGGTGTTCTGCTCGATTCTCAAACAATTGAGAGCACTCACCTTTTACGTTTTATTATAAGCACAAATCCATTTCGCACTTAAAGGAGGCACACTATGAATATTCCGAATATTTTGTCGATTTTCAGAATGTTTCTCGTTCCTGTTTTTGTTTTTGTTTTCTTTTCGGACGAGCCACATTCCATTGCATATGCCGCAGGTGTGTATGCCCTGGCCGGCTTTACCGATGTTCTGGATGGTATAATAGCGCGCCGCTTCAACCTCATAACAAAACTCGGTAAAATTTTGGACCCGCTTGCTGATAAGCTTATGACAATAACCGTTTTTATTTGCATATGTATTCGCGGTATAATACCCTGGTGGGTACTTCTTCTTATTTTTGCAAAGGACGTACTTTTAGTTATCGGCGGCATTAAAATGTACCGTGAGGTTTCCGGTGTCTTTGCTTCAAATGTTTTCGGCAAAGCAGCAACTGTGTTTTTAGTGCTCGGTGGTATTGCCATGATGCTTTTTAGCGCGATAATTCATCCGGCGTTTAAAACCGCCTTCAACTTCGTTGCAATAGCTATGTCTCTTCTTGCTTTTTTCAGCTATCTGCGACAGTATATAAATTTCAAGAAAAACCACGATACATCTAAACTTTAGGAGGTTTCTATGCAGCCAACAATATGCAGCAGATGCAAAAAGAATATCGCCGTCGTCTTCGTTACACGTATGGATGGTGATAAATCAACCAATGAAGGTTTGTGCCTTAAATGTGCAAAAGAACTCGGCATTGCGCCGGTTGACGATATGATGAAAAAAATGGGCATCACAGACGAGGATCTTGAATCCATGTCCGCCGAAATGGCTGGTATGCTCGGTGATATGGACGGGATGCTCTCAGAGATTTCCGATGATGACGACCCGGATGGAAAAACCGCAACATTCCCTTTTCTAAACCGCCTCTTCAATGCTCAGCCACAGGACAGTGCCGATACTCCAACCGAGCCGCCGAAGAATAAAAAAGAAAAAAAGGACCCGAATCGTAAGTTTTTAAACAATTACTGTATTTCGCTCACTAATCGCGCAAAAGAAGGTAAACTTGATCGCATCGTCGGTCGTGACTCTGAAATCGAACGAGTTATTCAGATTTTAAATCGCAGGCAAAAAAACAACCCCTGTCTTATCGGTGAACCCGGTGTAGGTAAAACCGCAATAGCTGAGGGTCTTGCTCTTCGCATCGTTGAGGGAAATGTTCCAGCAAAGCTTTTAGACCGCGAGGTGTATCTTTTAGATTTAACCTCACTCGTTGCAGGAACTCAGTTTCGCGGTCAGTTTGAAAGCCGTATGAAAGGCTTAATTGACGATATCAAACGCCTTGGTAATATCATATTAGTTATTGATGAAGTTCACACTTTAGTCAGTGCCGGCGATGCCGAGGGTTCAATGAACGCCGCTAACATACTAAAGCCTGCACTTTCACGCGGTGAAATTCAGGTTATCGGTGCCACTACTTTCACCGAATACAGAAAGAGTATTGAGAAAGATACAGCTCTTGAACGCCGTTTCCAATCGGTTATTGTAAATGAGCCGTCTATCGACGAAACTGTTGATATTTTAAACGGAATTTCACACTATTATGAAGAGTATCATGGCGTAAAAATTACTCCTGAAATCGCTCGCCTTGCAGCAGTTCTTTCCGAGCGCTATATTACTGACAGATTTTTACCGGACAAGGCTATCGACTTAATTGACGAAGCCGCATCGGATGTTAACTTAAAGAGCGCTGTAATTACAGAACGCGCAAAATTAAACAAACAGCTTAAGGAAATTGAACTTGAGCGCGAAGAGCATATGCAAAGCACTGAACCAGAAGCATATGAGCGCCTTGCCGTATTAAAGAGTCAGGAATTACAGGTTAGTAATCGTTTAACCGAGCTTGAAGCAGAAGGTGTTCCCGAGCTCACAATCGAGCATTTAGCACGTGTTATTGAGCTTTGGACAAAAATCCCAGCTTCCTCTATTCAAGAGACCGAGTTTGCGCGTTTAAACGGCCTTGCAGCACGTCTTAAAGCACGTCTTATTGGTCAGGATGAAGCAGTTGACGCTGTTGTAGCTGCAATAAAGCGCGGCAGAGTTGGAATTTCATTAAAGCGCAAGCCTGTATCGTTTATCTTTGTTGGTCCTACAGGCGTCGGTAAAACCGAGCTTGTAAAACGCCTTGCCGAGGATATGTTTTCTTCCCCTGAGGCACTTATTCGTCTTGTTATGTCAGAATTTATGGAAAAGCATGCGGTATCGAGAATTATCGGCGCACCTCCGGGATAAGTCGGCTACGACGAAGCCGGTCAGCTTACTGAGAAAATCCGTCGCCGACCATATTCAGTGGTTCTGTTTGATGAAATTGAAAAAGCACATCCCGATGTGCTTAACATTATGCTTCAGATTTTAGACGACGGTCATATCACTGATGCGCAAGGTCGCGTTGTTAACTTTGAAAATACGATTATAATTATGACTTCAAACGCAGGAAGTCAGGCGAATTCATCAGGTAGCGCAGGCTTTAATCAGACGATTTCAGCACAGGGCAAAGACCGCGCACTAAAAGCACTTTCTGATTTTATGCGCCCTGAATTCTTAAACAGAATTGATGAAATCATTGCATTCAATCACTTAACGCAAGAGGACTTTGGCGCTATTGCGAAAATAATGCTCTCTGATTTAAAGCTCGCTCTTGATGAAAAGAAAATAGACTTTAGCTATGATGCATCGCTCATTGATTATCTCACCGATAAGTCTTTCTCTATTAAATACGGTGCTCGAAACCTGCGTCGCACTATTCAGAAAGAGCTTGAAGATAAAATCGCGAATATCTTAATTGAAAGATACTCGAATCCACCAACCCAAATCTTCGCTACCGCAAAAGACGGAATTTTATCCGTTGAAGCAATGTAAAAACAACTGGTTAAACACGCCACCGTTCTTTAATATACACCCCAAAAGTGTCAACTTTCGGGGTGTATATTTTTTATACCTAAAAATTTCAAACTCATAGATACTTTCATCTATAAGTTAATACTCTGCTGCAACGAATATCTTTCTATAACACTAAAAAAATGTGTCTAATTCATATATTAAACTTTTCTTTAAGCTTTGACGCTTGAGTTCATTGATCGTGATCTCATTTTGCTTTTTAACATTTTATATCAACAACCTCTTTTACAAAATTCCATTTTTTCTATATAAATAGAAAGAAGCGATGTAGTTTCCTACATCGCTTCTTTCCTTTCGAATACCTAATGTACTCTTGTTAAGGATTAATCCCAACCCTCGTCCGGAAGCTGGTCCTCCGGAAGTGTTCCTGTGCTTGTTGCAATTACATCTGCGTT
>JAZNOR010000046.1:0-36263 GCA_045589235.1 Eubacteriales bacterium
TAGGCGCATTTAAAAATTCAATATTCTTATCCATGGCCTACCTCTTAATTTAACATATTCTGACCGCCGGTAACCGGAATTGCCTGACCTGTCTCAAAGCACTGCTCAACACAGTAGAATACAGCCTTCGCAACATCAGCCGGTGTGCAGCCACGGCGAATCGGAGTTTTTGAAAGATAGAAGTCGCGAACGTCTTCAATTGTCTTAGCGCCCGGAACCTTGCCTGCATTTAGGTACTGAACGAAGAGACCGCGCTCAGGGTCAGACCAGAGCGGACCATCGTAGAAGTTACCCGGGCAGATTGAGTTAACCTTAATCTGATACGGAGCAAGCTCGAGAGCAAAGCTCTGGGTAAGACCAATACCGCCAAACTTACCGCCGGCATAAGCAAAGTTTGCCTTAGAACCTGCAAGGCCTGACTTTGAGTTAATCTGAACGATATCGCACCATACGTTATTGTCAGCCTCGAACTGAGCCTTCATAATTTCAGATGCGTATTTAGCACAGTAGAAATAACCTGTGTAGTTAACCTTGGTTACAAACTCGAAATCCTTCGGGCTCATATCCGGAAGAGCTCCCGCCTTTAAGACACCTGCGTTTGAAACGAAGATATCAAGACCGCCCATAAGCTCAACAGCCTTAATCATAAGAGCTTCAACAGCCTCCGGCTCTGCAATGTTAACAAATGCAAAATGTGCACGCTCGCCGAGCTCAGCAACTGCCTTCTTGCCCTGCTCCTCGTTCATATCAGCGATAAGAACGGTTGCGCCCTCTTTTACCATTTCCTGTGCAAGACCAAAACCAAAGCCCTGCGCTCCGCCTGTTACAACAGCGAGCTTTCCTGCAAGGCGACCGGTTGTCTTCGGTCTGTTATGTACGTTTTCCGCCGCAATGCGTTTTGCTTCTTCTAAAGTCATTGTTATACTCTCCTTACTTCTGTGATTTACGGTAAGCTTCAGCTTCCCAGTTTGATATAAAGTTAGTTAAATCTTCGCTCATCGGCTTCGGACCGCCAAAGCTTTCTGCATAAGTTGCAATCTTGCAAGCATCCTGATAAAGAAGACGAGCGTTATCTGTATCCGGAAGATTCGGACCGAGACCGCAATATACAACGTGATCCGGTGTAAACGGTTTAGAAAGCTCAGGCTTTGCAGTGATTTCCGGCTCACCTGTTTCTGCCTTTAATGTATCCATCATTGAATTTAAGAGGTCTGCTAAACCTTCTTCTGTATCTGCTGCGAAGAACACACCGTGGTTTTCAAGTAAAACTGTGTTTGTTCCCTCTTCCATAGAGTCAGCTAAAAGCTTTGCTAAAGTATAGCCCGGGCGACAAGCCGGAACCCATACTGCCTTCGGGAAAAGGCGATTTGTGTGCTTCTCTCCGTCAACTGAACAGGTAAGACCGTTAACACGTGCCGGATGTAAGTGAAGAACGTATCTCTGCGGGAAGATTGCATGAAGAAGAGCTTCAACACTCGGGCGCTTATTCTCTTCGCCCGGAAGTCTTGTAGCAAGCACATCTGCTAAATACTCAGCCTCGCGAGCCTTGTCATCACTCGGATAGTCTTTTTTAAGAGTTGCAAGAAGTGCCTCTCTATCCATCGCAACAAAATCTTCAGGATTCATTGTTGCAAGAGCACAGCCTGAGCCCTTAACAAAAAGTGTTCCGTTTTCTTTCATTGAAGTGTTACCGCCACCTGCTAAAACGAGATCGGGGTTACTTCCATATTTTCTTGAAAATGATACGAGATTTTTCATTTATTCCGTCTCCTTACTTATTTATAACTTCAATATCAAAGCTTTCATAAACTGCGCGCCTTGCAGCTTCAAGACTTTCCAGTTCACCTGAGTAAATAAACTGAACGATAAGGTTGCCGATTGAAGTACCCTCAGACGGGCCTGCAAAAACATCAAGTCCTGTTGCACGCGCAGTAAGTTCACTTAAATAGTCATCCTTACATCCGCCGCCGACAATATTGATGCTAGTGTATTTTTTACCGACTAATTTCTCGATTCCCTTAACAGTGTCGCTGTAGCTGAGCGCAAGACTTGTATATACACACTGCATAAGCTCACCGACTGATTCAGGAACCTTCTGATTTGTTTTAGCGCAGTAATTTTTAACTGCATCTATCATGCTGTCAGGTGATAAGAAAGAATCGTCATTAACATCAATCTTTGATGCAAAGCTCTTGCACTTTTTAGCTTCATCGCAAAGGTCGCCAAAGCTCCATGTGCGTTCACTCTTAATTGTATCTTTCTTTCCCTTGACATAAGAAACGCCATTTAACTCACGACGGATGCTTTGGATAATCCAAAGACCCATAATGTTTTTAAGAATACGGAAGCGATATTTATATCCACCCTCGTTTGTGAGGTTAGCTTCCATTGCGGTTTTATTTACAAGAGGAACCATATTTTCAATTCCAAGAAGACTCCATGTTCCGCTTGATATGTAAATTGCATTGTCATCACGCGCAGGAACCGCAAGGAAAGCAGAGCCTGTATCGTGTGTTGCAGGTAAAATTACCTCACAGTCAAAACCTACTTCCTCTCGAACGTTCGGTGCTAAGTTGCCGAGTTTAGTTCCCGGCATTGTTAATTTGCCAAAAATCTCAGTTGGGAGACCGAGCATTTCAATGAGTTCTAAATCCCACTCTTTTGTTTCGGCATTAACGAGAGATGAGGTGGAAGCCTCGGTGTACTCATTTGCCATAACACCTGAGAGAAGATAATTTAAATAGTCCGGCACCATTAAAATTCTCTTAGCTGCGCGAAGGTGCTCGGGGTTTTCTTTCTTTACTGCAAGAAGCTGATAAATTGTATTAAACATCTGCTTCTGAATTCCGCAACGGGCATATAAGTCCTCAAAAGAAATAATCTCCTCGCAGACCTTATCCATTCCCTCTGTGCGCTTATCGCGATATGCAACGGAATCTCCAATCATATTCCCGTTTTCGTCAACCAATACGAAGTCAACACCCCAGGTATCAACGCCAACGGTCTGCGGAATCTTGCCGATTTCCTTGCACTTTTTAAGACCCTCTAAGATATTTCCCCATAAATTTGCAATATCCCAACAATCGTGACCGCCACGTAACTCCTGAATATTGTCAAATCTATGAATCTCTTCGAGAATCATTTTACCGTTTTGAAGTGAACCTAAAATACAGCGACCGCTTGATGCGCCAAGATCTATCGCCAAATGATAGTTCATAAAATCACCCCTTAACCAGATTACATTAGTTACCTATTATATAATAAATCAAAATGCCGCGTTTATCAAGAGATTAAACAGCAGAAATTAAACTTTTTTTCAAAAAATTTTATGCTATTTTCATAAAAACGCCAAAAGGTCAATGCCTATCAACATTGACCTTTAAATTTTTATTTTACATCCTCAACTTTCGCCTCGAGTTTTTCTTCTAAAAGTGATGGGTTTTTAAGTAATTTTTTAAGTAATTTAAGTGCACGCGCAAAATAAAGTCCGTCACAGAAACGTTCATCCGATACAAAACCGAAATCCATACATTTTTTCGACATAACCTCGTCGCCTTTTGTAACTGCCTTTTTCTTTTCCTTACCGATTGCAACAAAAAGACCTGTTGTTCCGAAGTTATAAATATGATGGAACACGTGATTTATACCGAGAGACTTTAAGTTTGTGAGAAACAGCGTTGTGTGGAACGGACTCGCTTCGATTACAGCCTTCGGCATAATATTATGCTTATCCATCCACATAAGTGTATTTACAACTAAACGAATTAGCCACGACGGCAAGCTCATAATTAAGTTTGCAAGCTTATCTGTCGCATTTTCCTCTGTTTTCTTTGTTGTCTCCTTAATAACCGCGTCTGTAACAATGTCTGCAATTTCATCGATGTTTTCTGTACCGTCAAAGCAGAGCTTGATTTCACTTCCTGCATCCTCTGTTCTGAGCGTTTGATGAACAACAAAGCTCACCCAGATTTTTGGGCGTGTATAGATTCTGCTGTTCATAACAAAGCGGTTAAGCTGCGGTTTTAATGCGATAAGGCGCACTGCAGCCGCAATCCAGATTATCATATAATCTATGTACTTACCCTCTTCTGCGCGGCGCGCGATGTATGCATCCATTCCTTCGCAGTCAATCGTTTCCTGAAACATATTCATGGCGTCATTGCGCTCTTTCATAATATACGGCGTAATTCTCTGCATCGGGTCAATATTTTTAACAAGTCGCCCGTCGTAGCGTTTTCCAAACATAATAAAAATTCCCCTTTTTTATTTGTTAAGTTATTATACTTTATTTCGACGTTTTTCGCAAGTTCTGTTTACACCATTTTTTACATTTTATTAAACTTCTGCGCATTAAAACACCCTGAGAGTTTAACTCCCAGGGTGTTTTTAGGTACTTTTAAGTTCTTTAGCAGCACTCGTTACCGCAGAAGCCCCAGATTACAATAATCGCAATGAGGATAACAATCCAGGTGCAGTTGTTTGAGCCGAAGATATTATTGTTGTCTTTGCATAACATAGGGTGAAACCTCCTAAAAAGTAATCTCACTTTATACTATGCAAATTTTCGAATTGGGTTACACCTTGTGATACATCCACTTGTCCCCGCGTATTCTGAGATACAGGAGCGACATACGAACAATTTGGTCAATGTAAATTCCTAGCCATGCGCCAACAAGTCCCATTGCAAGGGGATAACTGAGTACCCAGCTGATTGTAGGTCGCACAAGTGCAATGCCGATAATAGATGCAAATGCAACGTATTTCGTATCTCCTGCACCTCTAAGGGCACCGCCATAAATAACCTGTGGTATCTGGAAAAATACTATGGTTGTAATCAGCGGAAGAATTGTCATGCAAGTATTGATAACCGGTAATTCCTTTGTAAATAACATAAAAATATATCGACCGGCAAGATAAAATACAACGCACAGCACTATCGCTGCAATAAATCCGATTCGCTGAATGGTTCTCATATAAATTCGCGCAAGGTCGCGGCGTTTCATACCCAAACTTTGGCCGGTAAGAGAGACAGACGCAGCATTCAACCCGTCACCAAATGTAAACGAGAGGCTGATTAAATTCATGCAAATTTGATGTGACGCAAAATTTGTTGTTCCAAGATTTGCAACAACGAGTGCGCTCGCCATAAAACCAACACGCAAGAATGCCTGCTCTATGAGCGAGCTTGAACCTATATTTAAAATTGTTTTCATTGTATCGCGTTCAAATTTAAACTTAAAGCTTCCCGGCATATATAAAAATTCACCGCGTCTTAGAATTGATGCAATACTCATACAGCATCCGACAAATGTACCAATCATTGTTGCCAGCGCAGCTCCTGCGACTCCAAGCTTTGGAAATCCAAAATTACCGCCGATTAACAGATAATTGAGCACAACATTAACTACGTTTGCCGTAATGCTTGTTGTCATTGTAATTTTTGTATTACCCGCACCGCGCTGTGCCGCATTTATGGTAAGTGTTACATTGCTGAAAATAAATGCAGACATTACCATTCTGAAGTACAAAACCGCTTGGGAATGAGTATCAGCCTGCGAGCCGGCAAATTTCAAAATTGGGTCAGCAAAAATCACAGCAAGTCCGGAAAGCAGAATTCCGAGAAAAATTGCGAGAGTAAGTGCCTGACTTAGAACACGGCGCGCACCGTTTTCGTCACCTTGCCCTTTTCTGTGCGCAACAATTGCACTTACTGCAATATTCATAGCAATAAATACCGCTCGCACCAGCATGCTCGGCTGACCTGTAAGTCCAATAGCAGCAATGGCGGACGAACCAAGGGAGCCCACCATCATTGTGTCAACCATGCCAATAAGACAACCAAAAACAGATTCCAGAACTGATGGTCCTGCAATTTTAAACGTTTTGCTTAAAATTGTTCTGCTACTTGGAAGTTCACCCTGAATTTCAACTCCGCGTGATAGGTTTTTAATATTAAAAATGCCCATTCACATCACCCTCTTGCCACGATTGTAACCCATTTAAAATAATATTGCAACGTTTTTTTACACAAAAAAGCAGAAGAGGAAACAAGAATTCTTGTTTCCTCTCTATAACATAAAAAGTAGTAAATCCGCTCTTCCAATTACCAAGCAAGGTCTTATTCATTCTGCGTAATAGCGTGTTAGCACGGAACTTTGCCGCCGCCAAAATAATTAAAATCCTTTGTAACCGTTACGGAGAAAAAGAAAATGATGCGGTATTCTCTACTACAATATATAGTATACCACATCATTTTTTATATGTCGTTAAATTTAAGTTACATAATTGTATCAAATAGTTACAAACGCGGAGAGGTCACACTAGATATTGCGTTTTTGGCAGCATTTTCCTTTACAGTGCCATCAGCGATAAGCTTGTCAATCAATCTGATATCTTGTGCTTTGAGTTTCGCAAAAAGCGAATAATACGACAAATATGCCATTTGATCCCTATAGAATCCTGTTTTTTCAATGCTCGCCTTCTCGCTCTCTGTGATTCCCGCAATTGAAACTGCAAAATCAAGTGATTTGTCCCACTTGAAATCACCTTTGGCATCGTCATAACCAAGTGCGCGCAAAATAAAAGTCATATAGTGGCTTGCCGTCGTCATATTTGATGAGCCAAACTTTGTTTTGGAAATTCCGTTTGTATATCCCTTTGCATAAGCATAGGCAACATATTTTTCCGCCCATTCAGGAACATCTGTAAACGGATGCGAGCCGTTATAGCTTTCCGCATCATCTTCTTCGCCGAGAAGGCGAAGTAGCATAGCAAGACCTTCCGTGCGCGTTGCACCGCGCGATAGCTCATAACCAATATTGGTACCGCGGAATAAATTCATTTCCTTTAGTGCATCTGCAATATTAAAATGCTTTGCCCGCTGACGAAGAGACACTATACGATAAACTCCATTTACCAGCACCTTTGCTGTGTCTGATGTAATACGCAGACCTGCACCGTCGCTCGTGGGAATAAAATAGCTGTTATTTTTATGAGCCATACTTCCTGCCTTCGCCTCAGCACCTGTCGTTGTGTTTATAACTGAATTATTTATAACCAATGCATTTCCTGATTTAAGCACAACAATTGTACCTGGAAGACCTGCAATAACATCATCCCGACTTACTGAAATGAGTTCCGGTATTTCTGTTGAATAATAATTATAGCCTTTAAGCTGTATTTTTCCGCGCACCACATCCGCAATGCTCCCAATAATACCATCGCGTGACAACTTTGAAATTGCAGTCTCTGCTATTTTCTCAATTGCACTGTCGGCAACTTTACATTCAACAATATTTTGCAGTTCAGGTTTTATTGTATTATTTAAATATGATAGAGAAATCAGGCTTTCACTGTTTGCAAAAGACAGAAAACCCATAAATATGCAAGCAGTGCAAAGCAGAGCAATAATTCTTTTCATAATACTATTCCGTAATCTGATAGCACAAAGTCATAAGACTGTCTGAAAAATGAACATCTTCAATTACAACTTCAGAGTGCTTCATCTTCAAATCAATATTGGTAAAATTCCAGATACCGCGTACACCCATGTTTGCAAGGCGCTCTGCCATTTCCGGAGCCGGTTTCTTCGGAATTGTTAAAATTGCGACATCAATAGCACTTTCACTGTTGAATTTTTCAAGATCATTAATATGATATACGGGAATATCATCAATTTTAGTGCCAACAATTTTCTCGTCATTATCAAATGCCGCAACAAGATTAAACCCGCATTTAGCAAAATTAAAATTGTGGAGTAGCGCTCTGCCGATATTACCAACACCAATTATAACTGCACGATGAAGTTGCTCTATTCCTATAATAGACGCTATTTCCTTCATAAGAGTTTCAACATTATAGCCATAGCCCTGCTGACCAAAACCGCCAAAACAATTAAAGTCCTGGCGAATTTGTGATGCAGTGAGCCCCATAT
The DNA here is from genome assembly GCA_045589235.1 of Eubacteriales bacterium. Classification (GTDB taxonomy): domain Bacteria; phylum Bacillota; class Clostridia; order Oscillospirales; family JAAYXM01; genus RGIG7332. Next base: position 7,934 of record JAZNOR010000046.1, read on the forward strand.
GCGCAGCCAAAGTGCTTGAGGATATTTTAGCAACACCCTCACGTGCAAGGTCGTTTAAATGTCGATAATATTTAGGCATTCTGCGGATAACCGCATTAGAGATTTTTGAGCTCCCCATAATTTACCTCTTTCTGTAAAATCTTACTTAATTTTACTCATTACATAATCAGCAAACTCAGCACAAGTAGCACCTGTATCACGGCCTGTGATTTGAACCTTCTTTTCTTCATACATACAAATATCAAGCGCACGCTCAAGCTTTCCTGCAAGTTCGATCTCGCCGATATGTTCAAGCAACATAACAGATGCTCTGAGCATACTGCACGGGTCAGCGTATTTATCTCTTCCTTCCTGTACCATACGCGGAGCCGAACCATGAATTGCTTCAAACATCGCATAGCGCTTGCCGATGTTAGCACTGCCTGCAGTACCAACGCCACCCTGGAATTCAGCTGCCTCATCAGTCAAGATATCGCCGTAGAGGTTAGGAAGAACCATAACCTGGAAATCGCGACGGCGCTTCTCGTCAACAAGCTTTGCTGTCATAATATCAATATACCAGTCGTCAAATGAAATGTGCGGGTATTTCTCTGCAATCTTTTTGCAGATATTTAAAAACTTACCGTCTGTTGTCTTGATAACATTAGCTTTCGTAACAGCAGTTACGCGACTCTTGCCCATACGGTTAGCATAGTCAAATGCGAGCTCTGCAATACGTTCGCTACCCTGAGTTGTAGCAATTGTAAAGTCAATTGCAAGGTCTTCGTTTACGTTAACGCCAAGACTTCCTACAGCGTAGCCACCCTCGGTATTCTCGCGGAAGAACATCCAGTCAATACCCTGAGACGGAACCTTAACAGGGCGCATATTTGCAAAGAGGTCAAGCTCTTTTCTCATTGCAACGTTAGCACTCTCAATGTTCGGCCACGGATCTCCTGCACGCGGAGTAGTTGTCGGACCCTTTAAAAGAACATGACATTCTTTAATCTCAGCTAAAACATCGTCTGGAATCGCCTTGCCGGCAGCAGCACGGTTTTCAATTGTGAGGCCGTCGATTACACGGAATTCAATTTTGCCTGCTTTGACCTTATCTGCCAGCAGTGTTTCAAGAACGCGATGTGATTCTTTTGTAATGGCCGGACCGATACCGTCACCACCGAGGACACCGATAATAATTTTAGGAAGTTTTTCATAATCTATAAAATCATTCTGTGCTTTCATATTTTCAATGCGCTTAAGCTGCATTTCAATAATTTTTTCAAATGCTTTAATTGTGCTTTCGTTCATTTTAAATCTCCACCTTTTTATGTAATTTTCTTTTTTGCACATAACATTACCATTATAATAATACATATTATATTGTAATATTTTTCTTTGCATTTGTCAATGATGATTACAAAATGTATACCGTTTTAATTTTACAAAATGTTTATACAGATATGCATTTTTTCCACTTTTTACCATATCTAAATATTTGCCATATTTTATGGCTTTTTCTGCAGGTTTCGCTACTTTTATTCATATTTTAGCAAAAAAAATTATTGGTATTTTTGTTATTTTTTCACACTTATAAATTTACATAATTATTTTTATAATTAAGTTAAACAGACAGTTATCCACATTTTGCACAGAGTTTTCAACAGGCAAAAAAGCATTGATATTAAATGCTTTCAAGAGTTTTTCACATTTTTTTCCAAACCTTGTAACGCTATTTATACCTGTTTTTCCACGCGGTTATTTGTTTACATAAAACCTGAGATTTTGACACTTTATTGCAATGCATAAAACTATACATTTATAAATCAAAAAGCACAGTGCAAGGTTGCATGCACTGTGCTTTTATTTTATGTATTTCCGAATAATTTATCTATCGGCATCGTTGCATAAGCATTCAAATCAGCTCCCGCGGTAATGCCTTTCTGATATTCATAATAGCCCTGCGCACCAATCATCGCCGCATTATCTCCGCATAGTGATAACGGTGGCAGATAAAGCTCAAGATTTTTTTCTTTTGAAAGTTTTTCAACCTCACGTCGCAAAAAACTATTTGCTGCAACGCCACCCGCTATTGCAAGTTTGTTGTACCTCGTAATTTCAAGAGCGCGGCGCGTGCGCGAAATCAAAGTGTCTGAAACTGCGGCACTAAAGCTTGCAGCAAGAGATGCACGATCTATACTCTCACCCTTTTGTTCGGCGTTGTGCGCTAAGTTTATAACTGCGGTTTTAAGACCTGAGAAAGACATATCAAGTTCGTTTCCCGAAACCTTTGCACGCGGTAATTTATATAAATCTGCATTACCATCTTTTGCAAGCTTATCCAGCTCAACTCCTCCGGGATAAGGAAGACCTAAAACACGAGCACATTTATCAAACGCTTCACCCGCCGCATCATCTCGTGTTGAACCTAAAATTTCAAACTCAGTATAATCGCGCACATCAACAATAAGAGTATGCCCGCCCGATACCACAAGGCATAAAAACGGAGGTCTTAATTTCGGATATGCAATATAGTTTGCCGCAATATGCCCTCTTATGTGGTGCACGGGTATAAGTGGCTTGTTAAGTCCTATAGCTGCCGCCTTCGCAAAACCGACCCCTACAAGCAAAGCTCCTATAAGACCCGGTGCATATGTAACTGCAATTGCATCAATATCTTCTTTTTGCATATTAGCCTCTTTTATAGCCTGCTCTGCAAGATGCGTTATATTCTCAATATGCTGACGCGACGCAATCTCAGGCACAACTCCGCCATACAGTGCGTGTGTTTTTATTTGCGAATGAACAACGCTTGATATAACTTTGCAACCGTCTTCCACAACTGCGGCTGCAGTTTCGTCGCACGAGGTTTCAATTGCCAGAATTCTCATAGTTTTATTTCTCCCTGAATCTCGTCATTAAAAGCGCATCTTCACACGGATTTGTGTAATAATTGCGCCTAACTCCCACATTTTCAAAGCCAAATGTTTTATATAATGCTATCGCCGGTGCATTGGATACCCTAACTTCAAGCGTTATAAATGATAAGTTTTCCATATCTGAAACAAGCTTTTCAAGTAAAGCTGAGGCAACGCCCATGCGGCGATATTTTTCAATCACCGCAATATTTGTTATATAGCCCTCATCAAGTATGCAGTGGAGCCCTACATATCCGCAAACCTCACCGTCACATTCGCAGACAAGAAAATGTGCACAAGGGTTTGAAAGCTCCTCACTAAGCATTTTTTCGCTCCACGGGGATGAAAAGCACTCACATTCAAGCTTTGCTATGTCTGTGATATGCCTCTCTTCCATGTTTACAATATTATTTTTTAGCTTCATACCAATTTTCTCCAACTGCGGCATCCGCAACAAGCGGAACGGATAGTGAATATGCGTTTCTCATCTCTTCCGTCAATATTTCCGCAGCGCGCTGTGCCTCATCTTTTGGTGCTTCAACGATAAGTTCATCATGCACCTGTAAAATAAGCTTTGCACGGAGTCCTTCTTTTTTTAATCTATTATATACCGCGACCATTGCAATTTTTATAATATCCGCTGCGGTACCCTGAATCGGTGCATTGAGTGCAACACGTTCACCAAATGAGCGCAAATTATAATTTTTAGCAGAAAGCTCCGGAATTTCGCGTCGCCTGCCGAGAAGTGTTGTAACATATCCGTCTTCCTTTGCACGCTCGACAATGTTTTTCATATATTTACGAACACCCGTGTAATTTGCGAGATAGTTTTCAATATATTCTTTCGCCTTATATACCGATGTCCCTATATCGGCCGCAAGTGAAAACTCACCTATTCCGTAAACAATACCAAAGTTTACAGCCTTTGCCGCACGGCGCATTTCAGCTGTAACATTCTCTTCTAAAACACCAAAAACCTGTGCCGCAGTAGCCGTGTGAATATCGACACCTGTGCAGAATGCGCGTTGCATAACAATGTCATCCGCAATATGCGCTAAAATCCTAAGTTCAATCTGCGAATAGTCCGCATCTATAAACACACATCCATCACTCGGAATAAACATACGGCGCACCTCTCCACCAAGTTCAGAACGCACCGGAATATTCTGCAAATTCGGCTCGGTTGAACTGATTCTGCCCGTTGCAGTAACCGTTTGGTTAAAGCTTGAATGGATTCTGCCGTCAACCGGCGAAATTGTTTTTGAAAGCCCATCACAATAAGTTGACTTAAGCTTTGTATATTTTCGATATTCTAAAATAGGCGCAATTATTTCGTGATGCGAAACAAGCTTTTCAAGCACTTCTGCATTTGTGGAATACCCGCTTTTTGTTTTCTTAACAGGCGGTAGGCCTAACTTTTCAAACAGAACCTCACCAAGCTGTTTTGGTGACTGGATATTGAATTCTTCACCTGCAAGAGCAAAAATTTTGCTCTCAAGCTCTTCAATGTGCGTTGCAAGCTTTGCACCAAAATCCAAAAGTGCCACACGGTCAATTCGCATTCCTATCTGCTGCATATCGGCAAGCACCTCGGATAGTGGAAGCTCAATTTCATAGTAGAGTTTGTCCATATCGCGTGCCGATATTTCTTTTTTCATTCCCTCGGTCATAGCGAGAATCGCATTTGAAATTCCAGCAATTACGTGGCCGGCTTCTTCCGCACCCATAAGTGGCGAAAATGCATTTTCATCATTTAATATGCTTAAGTCGACCAAGTAATTTGCATATTCAGCGCACACATCAGAAAGTTCAAAAGATTTCGACGTTGGCGCCAGTAAATACGCCGCAAGTGCTACGTCAAATTCTATTCCATCAGCTACAATTCCCTCTTCGATAAGATGCACGTAAATGTGTTTGGCATCAAAGCAGGTCTTTTTAATTTCATTTGAAAACAAAATTTTAATAAAGTCTGAAAATTCGTTTTCATCAAAATTGCTGGCAAGAACAGCATAGGCTTTATTATCAAATGAAACACCTATTGCTTCTAAATTGTCAGTAGTATAAATACCGCAAATCGGTGCGCTTTTTAGTTCATTTGAAAGTTTTTGCAAACTCTGTGTATATATTTCTGTTTTAATTTCTTTTTTAGGTTCGTTTTTAACTTCTTCAGTTAAATTAAGACGCGCAATCAGCTTATTAAACTCAAGCTCTTTAAAAATTTCTAACAACGCAGGCTCGTTGTATGCCGAAAGCACTACATCTTCTGCCTTAAACTCAATCGGCGATTCTTGATTTATTGTCGCAAGCCATTTTGAAAGCTTTGCATCTTTTTCTCCGTCTTTTAACTTGGTTTTGACCGAAGCACGAATATCCAATTCATCTAACTTTTCATAAATCTCATCAATTCCGCCAAAATTGGATACCAAATCAATCGCAGTCTTTTCGCCAATTCCGCGCACACCCGGAATATTATCCGAAGTGTCTCCCATAAGACCTTTTAAATCAATCATCATTTCCGGTGGAAGTGTATATTTCTCCAAAACCTTATCTCTGTCATATCGCACGGTTTCAGTTTTGCCCATACGCGTTGTTACAAGCAAAACATTTGTACCGCTATTGGAAACAAGCTGGAAGCTGTCGCGATCACCTGTTACAATATCACAGATATCGCCACGCTCTGCGCAAATTCTACTGATTGTACCGATAATGTCATCCGCTTCATATCCCTCGCACTCAAAGCGCTTTATGTTCATTGCATCGAGCACTTTTTTGAGATACGGCATTTGCTCTGCGAGTTCTTCAGGCATTCCCTTGCGTTGCGCCTTGTAACTTTCATATTCAAGATGTCTGAAAGTCGGAGCGCGCAAATCAAATGCTACACAAACGCCATCCGGCTGTTCTTCTTCAAGCAGTTTTAAATAAATGGTAAGAAAACCGTAAACCGCATTGGTATTAAGACCGTTTTTGTTAGTAAGCGGTCTTATTCCGTAAAATGCTCGGTTTATCATACTGTTTCCGTCTATTACCATTATTTTCATAAAATCACTTCCTATTAGAAAGAGAGGCTTAAGCCTCTCTTTTAAACATTTAAGCGCGACGCCACTTAACGCCCTGCGGAGTGTCCTCCAAAACAATTCCGCGTTCTTTTAATTCATCACGAATTCTGTCAGCCTCTGCAAAGTTTTTCTCTTTACGCGCGGTCTGGCGTTTTTCGATAAGTGCTTCAATTTCAGCATCAATGTCTGCGCCCTCTTCTTTCTGAAGAAGTCCTAAAACATCGCAAAGCTCCATAATCTTATCAAGGCAAGCGGCTGCGAAGCTTGCAGTTACATCAGTGTCATTTACCGCCGCATTTACATCACGAACAAGCTCAAAAATTACCGCAATACCGTCTGCTGTGTTTAAATCGTCATCCATTGCGGTAATGAATTTTTCACGGTATGTTGCAAATTTAGAAAGCTTAGCAGCTTCATCTGCCGTCATCTCGCCGTCTTTTCCGTTTTTAGATAAGAATTCAAGATTTTCTTTCGCGGTGTGGAGACGCAAAAGCGCTGCCTTTGCCTGCTCTAAAGATTCGCGAGAGTAGTTGATCGGGCTTCTGTAATGTGCGGAGAGCATAAAGAAACGAATAGGCTCATAGCCGTAAACGCCTGCCGCATCACGAACTGTAAAGAAGTTACCGAGAGATTTTGACATCTTTCTGTTATCAATATTTAAAAACGCATTGTGCATCCAATAATTTGCAAATTTAGCATCATTTGCCGCCTCGGACTGCGCAATTTCATTCTCGTGGTGTGGGAAAGTTAAATCAACGCCGCCGCTGTGAATGTCGATAGTCTTTCCGAGATAGCGGTTTGCCATAGCACTGCACTCAATATGCCAGCCCGGTCTGCCCTTGCCCCATGGCGAATCCCATGACGGCTCACCCGGCTTTGCAGCTTTCCAAAGCGCAAAGTCAATCGGGTCCTCTTTGCGCTCATCAACGCCGATACGCGCGCCGGATTCCAAATCCTCAAGCGGCTGACCGGAGAGCTTACCGTAATCTTTAAATTTCTTAGCACGGTAATATACATCACCGTCCACCTCATAAGCATAGCCCTTTTCAACGAGAGTGTTTACAATATCAATAATTGCATCAATATTCTCTGTTGCCTTCGGGTGAATAGTTGCCTCACGAATACCAAGACCCTGTGCATCTGTAAAATATTCCTTAATGTAACGATTTGCAATTTCCTCAAATGAAACGCCCTCTTCGTTTGCGCGGTTGATTACCTTATCGTCAACGTCAGTAAAATTCTGAACGAATTTAACGTTATAGCCTGTAAATTCAAAATAACGGCGAAGCACGTCAAAAACGATAAACGGGCGCGCATTACCAATGTGGAAAAAGTTATAAACAGTAGGACCGCATGAGTAAATTTTAACCTCACCAGGTGTGATTGGCACAAATTCCTCTTTTCTACGTGTCATTGAATTAAAAATTTTCATAGTTATTTCTCCTCTTGCTTTAGTAATTCCCCAAAGCCTTTAAAATAATCGATTCCCGAAAGTACGGTGACTAAAACCATAAGCCATACGAGTATATCGGAAACTTTAAATATAAACAAAGTAACATCTGCAATCGGTGTGAACAAAATCGCGATAACAATTATCTGAACAACGGTTTTAAGCTTGCCTGCAAACTTTGCCGCAACAACCTTCCCTGCTCCCATTGCAACGATTCGAAGTGATGTTACGACAAACTCGCGTGCAATGATAATTGTTGCCGCAACTGCGCTGATAACTCCGTTCTGAACGAAAATTAAAATCGCAGAGGTAACAAGCAATTTATCTGCAAGCGGATCTAAAAACTTACCGAGTGTTGTAACCTGATTGTATTTTCTCGCAATATAACCATCAACACCATCGGTCGCGCTTGCGAGAATAAATATGGCAAGCGCCACAATACTCCATACCATTCCGCCTGAGAGTGCCGCGAACATAAACAGCGGTATGAGCAAAATTCTTATACAAGTAATTATATTAGCTGTCGTCATAATTTAACACCTCACGCAAGTTCACCGACTAAGTCGCCATCTAATATATCGGTAATTTTAACCTTTAAAATTTCACCAATCGGTGTATTTTTCGGTGCATCGAAAAAGATTTTGCCGTCAATATCCGGAGAATCAGCCGCGCTTCTACCGTAGAAACATTCTGCATATCTGTCAAACCCTTCGCAGAGAACTAAAACCTCGCGTCCGAGCTTTTCTTTATTCCAATCGTCCATAATTCTCATAGTTAGCGATGAAATAAGCTCTAAGCGATGCTCTTTTGTTTTTTCATCAATCTGGTTTTCCATCTCAGCTGCAGGGGTCCCGACTTCAGGCGAGTATGTAAATGCGCCCGCGCGCTCGATTTTATGCTTTGCAACAAAATCACATAACTCTTCAAATTCTTCATCCGTTTCGCCCGGAAGACCGACAATAAGGCTTGTTCTGATTACAACACCCGGAATTTTTACACGAAGTTTTGTAAACAGTTCATCTAAATATTTACTGTCACCGCGTCTGTTCATTGCGGTTAAAATCCGGTTATTTACATGTTGGATAGGAATATCTAAATATTTAACTATCTTTTCTTCACTTGCAACTACATCAATAAGCTCATCTGAAATTTCATCAGGATATAAATAGTGAAGTCTTATCCATGAAATGCCGTCAATTTTACACATCTCACGGAGAAGCTCAGGGAGTTTTCGCTCACCATATAAATCTAATCCATAGCGCGTTGTATCCTGCGCGACAACGATAAGCTCGCGCACACCGCTTTGAGCAAGACCCTCCGCCTCACTTAAAACATCCTCCATCTTGCGACTTCCGAATTTACCGCGAAGTGACGGAATAACGCAATAACTGCAACGGTTATCGCAACCCTCAGCAATTTTTATATATGCCATATATTCGGGAGTTGTAAGAATTCTGCCTTGCTCGGTAATCGGTGCATCTATATCGCCAAAAATTGCACCACGTTCATCATTAAATGCCTTATCAATCGCAGATACTATATCGCCAAAGCTTCCACAACCGAGAAGTATATCAATTTCAGGAAATTTTTCAAGTAAAGATTCGCGCTCACGCTCAGGCAAACAACCTGCAACGATAATTTTGCCGACCTTGCCCTCGCCTTTTAAAAGACCGACTTCACGGATGTTTTCATACGCTTCTTCGCGCGCAGACTCAATAAATCCGCAAGTATTTATAATAACGGCATCTGCAAATTCAAGCTCTGCGGTAAGTTCATACCCAGCATCGTCAAGAATCGCAAGCATCTGCTCACTATCTACCAAATTTTTCGCACATCCAAGCGATATGATTCCAATTTTCTTTGCCATTTGAGCTACTGTCCTCCAAATTCACGAAATGCTGCATTGATTGCATCATACGAGTGCCCCTGTCTAATAAGCGCATTCACAATCCTTGCCTTCTGCTTTTCATCAAGCGCCTCGCCTCGCGATTTCTTTTTAATAAATTCCAAAATTTCATTATGCATATCGCAATCATCTAAAACATCATCTATAACTTCACGTGAAATTCCGCGCTTTCGCATTTCCTCAAAAATTCTTCTGTTTCCGAAACCGCGATTGCGATAATGTGAAAGCAACATTTTCGCATACTCTACATCATCCATAATTCCAAGCTCAATTAGCCACTCAAGAGCTTCATTTGCATCGGCATCAGAAACGCCTTTTTCGCGAAGCTTTTTTAGTAATGTCGCACACGACATTGAGCTATGACCCACTATTCGCGCTGCAGTTGCGCGCGCCGCGCTTTGTCTTGAACTCTCAGATAGTTCAGCAAGCTCATTTTCACTTATATCGTCGCCGACTTTTAAATGTTTTGCGCGCGAAGCTAACACAGTTATGTATGACTTATCTTCAAAATAAATTATAACGCGGGATAAATCATTGCGATATGCATTGATTTTTCGGATAATCATAAATTATTCCTCGTAATCGTCTGCATCAACCTTGATTGCTTTCTTTGCAGTTTTAATCGGTGTATCCTCAACCGGTGCCGAAGCTTCAACCGATGCTTCCTCAACCGGAGCTCTGCCTGCCGCACGAGCTGCCGCAAGAGTCTGACCCGTTAAAAGCTTATGTGCATTTGCGCGGATATCTTCCTCAAGCTTAGCCGCAATATCCGGATTTTCAGCTAAAAACTTCTTTGCATTATCCCTGCCCTGACCGATACGCATATCTCCAATACTAAACCATGCACCGGATTTCTGCACGAGGTCAAGCTTTGCGCCGATATCAACAAGCTCACCGAGCTTTGAGATACCCTCGCCATACATAATGTCAAACTCAGCTTCACGGAATGGAGGTGCAAGTTTATTTTTAACAACCTTTGCACGAGTGCGGTTACCAATCATTTCGCCGCCACTCTTTAATGTTTCACTGCGGCGCACGTCAATGCGCACACTTGAATAGAACTTAAGTGCACGACCACCCGGAGTAACCTCAGGATTGCCATACATAACACCAACCTTTTCACGAAGCTGGTTGATGAAAATAGCTGCACAATTTCCTCGACTAACTGCACCTGAGAGTTTGCGCATCGCCTGTGACATAAGGCGTGCCTGAAGTCCGACAAATGCATCGCCCATCTCACCCTCAATTTCCATACGCGGAGCAAGAGCCGCAACCGAGTCGACAACGATAATGTCGATTGCACCGCTTCTAACAAGTGCCTCTGCAATCTCAAGTGCCTGCTCACCGGTATCCGGCTGTGAAACAAGGAGACTGTCGATATCAACGCCGAGTGCGCGCGCATAAACCGGATCGAGTGCATGCTCAACGTCGATAAATGCAGCTTCGCCTCCCATTTTCTGCGCTTCTGCAATAACGTGAAGCGCAAGAGTTGTCTTACCTGAAGATTCCGGGCCGTAAATCTCAACGATTCTGCCGCGCGGAATACCGCCGATTCCAAGGGCTAAGTCAAGTGTTAATGAGCCTGTAGGAATAGCGTCAACATTCATTGCAACATTTTCACCAAGGCGCATAACCGCGCCTTTGCCATACTGCTTTTCAATTTGTTCAAGCGCAGTTTCCAGCGCTTTCTTCTTATCTACTGCCATAGTTTATTCACCCTCACTATCCTTTTTAAATCCTGATACGACACGAGCGATTCCCTGCGTATCCTCAACTATTTTGATGCGCTCAATACCGGCTGCTTTCATAAGTCGCGCAACGTCACGCGCTTGTTTATAGCCAACCTCAAACGCAATAAATCCTCCGTCTTTTAGAACTTCTAGCCATCCGCTTAAAATTGCACGGTAGAAATCAAGGCCGTCTTCGCCGCCAAAGAGTGCACCCTGAGGCTCATAATCGCGAACTGATGCGTCAAGCTCGAGCATTTCTTCGTGTGTGATATACGGTGGGTTTGAAATAATCGCATCAAATTTGCCGACTCTGGTATCAGCCTTGTCAAGCATATCGCCCGGCACACAGAAGAGTCTGTTTAAAAGCTCATATTTTTTAACATTCTGTTTTGCAAGCTCCACTGCACTTGCAGAAACGTCCATCAAAACACCACGTGCGTTCGGGAATAGATGCGCAAGCGCAATACCGATACAACCGCTACCGCAGCCCAGGTCTAAAAATCTGAATTCGCGCTCGCCTATGAGCTTTTTAAACACCGCCGCCGACCAGTCTACAAGTACCTCGGTGTCATTTCTTGGAATTAGTACTGCAGGGTTGATTTCAAGCTTAATACCATAAAAATCCCACTCGCCGAGAACATAAGCAAGCGGCTCACCCGAAATACGGCGCTCAACCATACGCTCCACCTTCTGTTCAATTGCAACAGGTGCTACGAGCTGACGGTCACGCAGGAATTCATCTGTGGTTCTGCTCGTTGCCGTGCACACAAGGTCACGCGCCTCAAAGTCAGCATTCTCTATATTTGCCTTTTTCATTTTTTGTCTTGCGTCTAAATAAATATCACCGTAAGTTGCCACTGTATCTTCACCCCTTAAATTACCAATTATCTGTATTATCCGGCGGAATTACCTCTTTGAGAGCAGAGATTGCTACCTCAATCATTGAGTCATCCGGTTCAAAGGTTGTGAAGCCTTGAAACCACACGCCGGGAGCTCTCATAAATTTTGTAAATGTGTTGTCATATCGCCCGATAAGGCGATTTACTTCATAGCTGATTGCTACCACCACAGGTAAAAGCACCAGTCTAAGTGCCATTCTGATAAACGGATTTGACCATTCAACAAGTGAGAAAACCAAAATGCTCACTATCATAACGCTAAATAAAAAGCTTGTTCCGCAACGCGGATGCTCTTTCGGGAATTTACGCACATTTTCTATGTTAAGCTCTTCTCCCGCTTCGTAACAGAAGATTGTTTTATGCTCCGCACCGTGATACGCAAATGTTCTTTGCATATCTTTCATTCTCGACATCGAAAACATAAACAAAATAAAAATAACAATTCTGATTGCGCCCTCAATTAAATTCCTCAGTATTGAGTTTTCAACGTATTTTGCAACAAACCCTGAAAGCAAGGTTGGCAAAAAGATAAATAGCAGAATTGGAATTGCAATTCCAAGCACCGTTGCGACTGTCATAAGAATTTTTTCAAACTTCTCTGCGCCGAATTTCTTTTCAAGCCAAAGATCAACTTTTGTTTTTGACTCCTCTTCCGGTGCAAACTCTGCTGAGTACATAAGCGCTGACATCCCGCGTTTTAACGATTCATAAAGACCGACAACACCTCGAACAAACGGAAATGAGCAAAACTTAAACCGTTGCTTTAATGACTTCGCGTCATCAACCTTAAGCTCAATTTCTCCATCCGGTTTTCGGATTGATATTGCATATTTTTCCGGGCCGAGCATCATAATTCCTTCAATCAGTGCCTGGCCACCTATCGTTGTTTTCTTACAGCTCATTTTATTCCTCACTTGATTCTTGTATATCTTCTGCACCTTTTATCAGCGGTAGAATAATATAAACGCATGTGCCTTCGCCCACCGTACTTTCAATATTGAGCTCGCCACCATGCAGACTGACAATCTCGTCACTCACGGCAAGACCAATACCACTGCCCTTCATTTTTGAAGTGCCTTTATAGAATTTAAGCTTGACATACGGGAGCTCCTCTTCGGGGATTCCCTCGCCAAAGTCACGTATCGCAATTTGTGCATTTTCGTTTTCAATCGTAGCTGAGATTTCAAGCTTACCGCCTGCTTCGCCATGCTTTACTGCATTGTCCAAGATATTAAAGAAAACCTGTTTTAAACGTTCGTGGTCACCATTTATTAAAATATCTTCATCGCATTGCGTGTAATCTATCTTTATATTTTTCTTCCTAAAGGTTTCGTTATACATAAAGAGAGTCTCTTCAAGCTCAGCTTTAAGATCCATCTCTTCCATAATAAGCGTAAACTTACCGCTTTCCATACGTGCAAAGTCGAGTAATTCCTCAACCATTTTGGCAAGACGACGCGTTTCTTTTAAAATTATACTAATGCCTTTTTGCGTTTCTTCATCAGCATTGAGCGAAGTCAGCGTTTCACCCCAACCGATAATCGCTGTAAGCGGTGTTCTAAGCTCGTGTGACACGGATGAAATAAACTCATTTTTCATTTTCTCAGCTCGCGAAATCTCCGCTGACATTTCATTTATCGTATCACAAAGCTCACCGATTTCATCGTCATATTTAGTTTCTATTTTAACGCCATAGCTTCCTTTGGTAATCTGCTTTGTGGTTTCAATTACCTCGTTTAGAGGGTTGACAATTGATCGCACAAAATATCTGTTAGATATAAAAACAAGTAAAACAATTATAAAACCAATAATAAGTGCTACTATGCTTTGAATTATGATACCTTTATCAACCTCGCGCAGACTTGTAACATAGCGCATAACGCCGATTACTTGGGAATTTTGAGTAACAAGTGGACCGGAAACACTCATAATGCGCTCCCCGGTCATCGGATCTGCGCCTACATATTCACTAATTTGCCCGTCTAAAATAGCGCGGTCAATTTCCGGCGTGCCCGGAATTGTTCCTGTAGGAAGACCTGATGACGAAAACATAATTCTGCCATCAGAATAAAGTATCTGACGCTCTAATTTATCACGGTCTGTAAATTCTAGAGTCTGACGGCGCGCATTATAATAAAATGAACTGAAATTAGTGTTAACATTATCATTAAAATATCTGGAATTGATAAGCACACGGTTTTCAAGGTTTGTTCTCACGCTTGAATAAGCAAAGTTCATATTGGCAACGGAGTAAATAATAACGGCGAGTGCCACTACGAGCACAACATAAACCAAATTATTTAAAAACCATCTTTTCTTAATTCCTCGAAACCTTTGCTTATTCTCCACTTAATTTCACCTGCCTGTCAGTTTCCCCATTTATAGCCATAGCCCCAAACCGTTTGAATGTAACTTGGAAACGCGGGGTCATCTTCGATCTTTAAACGTAATCTTCGTATATTAACATCAACAATTTTAAGCTCACCAAAATAATCGCTGCCCCACACCGCAACGAGCATATCCTCACGCGATATCGCTTTGCCGGGGTTATCCATAAAGAACTTCATAATCGTATATTCAACCTGAGTCAAACGAATGCGCACACCGTTTTTATCAACTGTGCGATTACGAGTATTAAGCACAAAAGGCCCACTTACGATATGAGATGTGTCCTCCGACACAACATCCCCGATTCTTCTGAACAGAGCATCAATTCGAGCAATGAGCTCAGTTGGCGAAAACGGCTTTGTAACATAGTCATCCGCACCTGTCATAAGACCTGTAACACGGTCGACCTCCTGCGTTTTCGACGTCAGCATAATTATGCCGATTTTCGAACCGCCGGCGCGAATTCTTCTGCAAACCTCAAATCCGTCAATATCGGGCAGCATAATATCGAGAAGGGCTACGCCAACATCCTTCTGCTCCTGCAAAATATTAAGTGCCTGTTCGCCGCACTCAGCCTCAACAACCTCATAGCCGACACGCTCTAAATTTATAACAACGAAGCTTCTGATGCTCGCCTCGTCCTCTAAGACAAGAACTTTTTTCTTCATCTGCTTAATCCTCCGTTAAAATACAACCTCGCCGGTTGACCACTCGCCCGAGCTGTAGAAAAAGCGCTCGGTCAGCATTTCGGCGGTAATGTCATAGCCTAAATAACGTTTTTTATAAATATCCACGGCGTAAATCACATTATTCCTCTCCGCTATTTTTTTATATCCAAGCTGCTTAGTATATTCCTCGCGATTTTCGCCGGATATTACCGCAATTGCAAACAATGCCTCAGGATCTTTTGTTCCAATACCGTAAAACGTTGTTGTAGTATGCGAAAAATCCTCTTTGCGATGTGATGCAACTGTTTTGGAAATCCAATCACGCGGAAGTGATAAATACCAATTTTCGCTCATCTGACGGAATGTGTATGCTTTTTTGACAAGTCTGTTTCTCTCGTCAAACCCGTGCCACACAAAGCCGGTTAAAACATCTTCATCAACAGGAGAATATTCAACAGAAATTTCCTGTGGCAACGGAATTTCCAAAGCTGTATCGCCATCTATATCCTCACAATAATTCGCAGAATTTCTTGCCGTTTTACTGCTCATTCTTTCCTCTTCGGAATATGTTAAGTTTTTAAGCTCACCATCTTCCCAAATAATTATATCAGTAACAAGACCGGATGAATTGTATTCCTTTTCAACAAAAATCGCCGGAACGCCATCCGCTGCGTAATCTGCTCGTATGCGTAAAATCTTCTCAGAATTCTGCGAAAGCGGCGCAGTACTTATTAACTTAAGGTCGTTTTCCACTGCCATATACACAGCAAGTCGTTGCATACCGTCTGCCGGGTCCTCATCAACAACACACAAATCGCTTATTATGTCGCCGTTTATGTCATATGTCAGATAATAAATACCGCCAATTTCACAAAGTTTTTTAACATAATCATCAATAATCGTATGCACCGTTACCGCGCGAGCGTCACTGTCAGACACGCTCCAGCCGATTATAACGTCATTATTTCCATTTCCGAGTGTATCCGCATAAGCAATACTGTCAACCGAATCGCCTGCACCATCAATTTTAGACATAACCTCATAACCGTCGCCGTTCTTTTTTAATATATATGCATAGCATTTATAGCTGTTTGCCATCTCACGGAATACTGCAATTCCCTCGTCAACACCGTCACCATCTAAATCAGCAAGCTGAACAGGCTGACGATTGGTTCCACCTGTTGGTGTGATGAGTTCCATACCCTGCGCTTTAATTTTACTTAATTCGTCATTAAATTCAATGAATTCCGCAGGCATTTCAGGCACGCGAAGCGAACTCTCAACCGTGCTCGTTGCACAACCTGAAAGCATAAATGCAAGTATAATACATGCTAAAATTCTGCGCCACATATAGCTACCTCACAAATGAACATACTACTACTTATAATATACCTTATATATTGTAACATATTTTTTTGCATTTGCATACAATTATTTTTGATTTTTTCAGGTTTTTTTAATTTGAAAATTGACGAATGACGCAATGTCCTTTATAATGGATATAACAAATTATAAAGAAATGGAATGTTTTGCTATGGCTATTACTGAAATTTGCACGGTTATATCAATAAAACAGCTTACAGATACGCATTTTGATATGATTCTGGATGCGCCGAAGCTTTCCGCAATGGCAAAGCCCGGTCAGTTTGTAAACATACTTTGTGGCCACTGCCGCACATTGCGCCGTCCGATAAGCATTTGCGATGCGGTCGAGGGCACACTGCGCCTTGTATTTGAGGTACGTGGTGAAGGCACTGCATACTTATCAAGACGCAAAGTCGGCGATAAGTTAGATGTTTTAGGAACACTCGGCTGCGGCACTTTCCCGATACTTAATGATGAAAAACCTGTTTTATTTGTTGGCGGCGGTATCGGTGTGCCACCACTTCTCAAAGCTGCAAAGGCGCAAAGAAAGGCGCACGCAATACTAGGCTTTAAAACCGAGAGTGCAATCATCTTGAGAAATGAATTTTATAACGCTTGTGAAAATCTTATGATAACGACCGATGACGGAACCTTTGGTGCGCACGGTACGATTGAAAATCCGATGAAGATTTTACTTTCACAAAACGAATATTCTGCAGTTATGGCTTGCGGCCCGAAGCCGATGCTTAAAACTGTTGATCGCCTTGCGCGAGAAGCAGGCGTTCCCTGTTGGCTGTCAATGGAAGAGCGCATGGCTTGTGGAATCGGTGCTTGCCTTGTTTGTGCTTGCAAAACAAAAGGCGAAAATGAAGAAGAAAAATTCTCACACGTCTGCAAGGACGGCCCTGTTTTCCCTGCAGATTATATTGTTTGGTAAGGAGGCACAACTATGAATTTATCTGTTAATATTGCAGGTGTTGAACTCAAAAATCCTGTTGTAACCGCCTCCGGTACCTTTGGTTTTGGTCGTGAATACGGTGAGTTTTACGATTTATCTGAGCTCGGCGCAATTTGCGTTAAGGGTCTTACCTTAAAGCCACGCCTTGGCAATCCCCCACCGCGCATTGCGGAAACCCCCATGGGAATACTCAATTCCGTTGGTCTTCAGAACCCGGGAATTGAAAAGTTTATTGAGGAGGAAATTCCATTTCTCCGTCAGTTTGACACTAAAATTATTGCAAACATTTCCGGCTCGACAATTGAGGATTACATTGCAATTGCTGAAATCGCAGGCAATTCCGACGTTGATCTTTTAGAGCTTAACATCTCCTGCCCGAATGTAAAGGCAGGCGGTATGGCTTTTGGTACATCCGCTACTTTAGTAGAAGGTTTAGTTTCCAAGGTTAAAGCTGTTTGCAAACGCCCGCTTATCGTTAAACTATCCCCAAATGTAACTGATATCACCGAAATTGCGCGTGCAGCAGAAGCGGCAGGCGCTGATGCGCTCAGCCTTATAAATACTCTACTCGGTATGCGCATTGACATAAAAACTCGTCGCCCGATTCTAAAAAATAACATGGGTGGAATGTCCGGTCGTGCTGTATTCCCGATTGCAGTTCGTATGATAAACCAGGTTTCGCGCGCTGTTAACCTTCCGATAATCGGTATGGGCGGCGTTGCAAGCGGCGAGGACGCAATTGAAATGATGCTCGCAGGTGCAGATGCTGTTGCAGTCGGTACTGCGTGCTTTACAGATCCGATGGCACCCGTTAAAGTTCGCAAGGGAATCGAAAAATACTTAAGCGAAAATAATATTGAAAATGTATCCGACATTGTCGGTCAGGTGATTTTGCATGACTAAGCTCTATATAATCCGCCATGCTGAAGCAGAGGGTAATATTTACCGCAGAGTGCAAGGACACTATCAGGGTTATGTTACCGAAAACGGTTACCGCCAGATTGATGCTCTTGCAAAAAGATTTGAAAACGAACATATAGATGTTGTTTATTCAAGCGACCTTTTTCGCACTCAAAAAACTGCAGGCGCAATCCTTGAAACTCACGCGAATGTTCCGTATTTTGTTTCCGAGGAACTGCGCGAAATGTATTTTGGCGAGTTTGAAGGTATACCGTGGGGTGAATTTGCGCTAAACTACCCTGCTCAATACAATGCGTGGACAAATGAGCCACATTTATTTTCAAGCAAAAACGGTGAAACATATGCCGAAGTTTATCTGCGAGTAAAATCTTTTCTTGATAAAATTGTGCTTGATAATCCAAACAAAACGGTTGCCGTTGTAAGCCATGGCAGCGCCATTCGCGTGCTCCTCTGCGGAATTCTCTATAACGGTGATATAACTCGCCTGAGCGAAATAGGCTGGTGTGACAACACTGCTGTTTCCTGCATCGAAGCAGATGAGAATTTAAATTATAATGTGCTGTTTAAAAACGATAACTCACACCTCAATGAGCTCAGCACTCTCAAACGTCAGAGTTGGTGGCGTTCAGGAGAAAACCAGCTGCTGTATAATCTTTGGTATTCAAAAGCAAGCTTTCCCAAAGATTTAGAGCTCGCTTGTGACTATCATAAAAAGGCGTATATAACAATTTTCGGCGAAGGTCCGTTTTCGCGCACCGCATCGAAAATCCACGTCGAGAGCCTGTATTCAACTTGCGATGGTGCAATCGCATTTGCTCATCGTGAGAATGAAACAATCGGTGCCGTAATGCTCGATGCCGATGCTTTTCTTGTGCCCGACGGTGGCCACATTTCACTCATTTTTCTTGATGAGGGATATCGCGGTTTAAGCTACGGTATCCAGCTTCTTGGTTATGCGGTAAGTGTATATCGCGCAATGGGGCGCAAATTCTTAACAGTAAGAGTTGCCGAACACAATGCACACGCCATTGCATTTTATAAAAAATATGGTTTTATTGAATTTGCACGTGAATCAGATAGTGGTACAAAACAGATTCTTATGAAAAAACCGATTTATTTTGAGCTGTAAAGGACTTGATATTGTGACACAAAAAGCAAACAACACCTTTTTTAAAGGTGCTGTGATTTTAGCGGTTTCAAATATTCTCATAAAAGTAATAGGCGCAGTTTTTAAAATTCCGCTCACTCGCATAGTCGGCGACTACGCGATGGGACTATATAACACCGCGTACACTTATTACACCATTTTGCTTACAATAGCAACCGCCGGTCTTCCGATTGCCATATCCAAAATGATTTCAGAAAGTCGGGCGCTCGGTAAATATTCGCGCGCAAAGCGAATATTTAAAATGGCGGTTTTAACCTGTGCTTGCCTCGGTGCTTTCGGCACACTTGTAATGCTTATTTCTCCAGGGCTTTTAAAAGGTGTCGCTCCATCGGTTTATGCGCTTTTATTTAATAATCCCGACACAATTCCGAGCTTTTGGACACTTGCACCCGCAGTTTTATTCATCTCGGTAACTGCAGCATTCCGCGGATATTTCCAGGGACACGGTGATATGTTGCCGACTGCACTATCCCAGCTTACAGAGGCCCTTTGCCGCTTGTTTGTTGGTCTTGCTCTCGCGTGGGGATTTATAAAAATAGGACTTGAGCAGAAATTTATTGCCGCAGGCGCAATATTCGGCATAACGGTGGGAACTCTTCTGGCAGGAATTTTGCTCTTTGCAATTTACTTGCATCGTAAAAAGAACGCCGAATTGTCAGATTCGCCTTGCAATGATTCAAAAAAGAGCATTTTCAAAAGCCTTATGTCGATTGCAATTCCTGTTACAATCGGAGCTCTTGTAATAAATCTAACAAACTTTATTGATACGATAATGATTCCGTCACGCCTTTCGTCACTCGGTGTTTATTCACAGACACGCGTCACAGAGCTTTTCGGCATTTATTCAAGCTATGCGGTTTCAATGTTTAATTTAGTTCCGAATGTTCTCATTTCAATAAACGCGAGCATAACCCCGGTTGTCGCCGCCGCATATGCGCGCCGCGATACCGAGGAATTACACAAGACTTTAACCTCAGCACTTCGCCTTGTAATAATTATTTCAGCACCTGCCGCAATTGGTATTTCCGTGCTTTCAAACCCGATTTTAAGCCTTCTTTTCGGCGCAGGTGAAAGCGCAGATATCGCGGCAAATGTGCTCTCAATTTTATCAATCGGCTCGTTGTTCTTATGTATTTCATCGCTTATTTCAACCGTTTTGCAGTCACTGGGCAAGGCGAATATTCCGGTTTATAATATGTTAATCGGTGCAGGAGTTAAGCTTATTGCAAACTTTGTTTTAATCGCAATTCCCGGCATTGAGCTAAAAGGTGCTGCAATCGGCACGGTTTTATGCTACGCGATAATTTCAATTCTAAACTTAATTTATCTTGCAAGATTTATAGGCTTTAAACCCAGTATCGGCACATATTTGCGCCCGATTATTGCAACGCTTGTTATGGGCGCAGTTGCTTTCTTTGTAAATCTCGCACTTTACAAACTTCTCGGCACGATGCTCTCGCTTGTAATTTCAATTGGTGTGGGTGCTGTAAGTTATGCGATTGTTTTATTGGCAATCGGCGGAATAACACGCGAGGACGCGCTTCTTCTCCCGAAGGGCGAAAAAATAGCAAACTTATTAAAATTAAAATAAACATAAAAACCCTCTTGGTTAACACCAAGAGGGTTTTATTATTTTTTACAGTAATATGAAAGTGCCGCAAATCCCGCTCCGCCAACTGCATTTCCCAATATTATAATAAATATAAAGAACAAGGATTTAAGGTTTATCGCTTTTGCAGCAGCTATATAAAACATATCAGCAATTGAGTGTTCAAAGCCCGAGAGGATAAATACCGTAACACAAAACGCAACAATTACCGCTTTTGCTGTATCAGAATCTGCTCTTTTATATCCCTCAACTGCTACAAACATCAAAATTCCGCAAGGAATTGCAAGTAAAAAAGCATCTGGCATCGGCAGCATAAGCTTTGCATCAACTATGCTGATAATATCTGTTGTTGTAATCAATCTGCTTGCAAAAGTGCTTCCCATTATAAATGTTCCGATAAAGTTGCCAATAATCGTTACTGCAATTGAAATCGCTTTGTATGAAACATCATCTCCGGGAAGCGGCAAATATCCAACCTTTCCTGTAAAGAGATGTAATTTAAAAATAATTATCGTGAAAAGTCCTACCGCGAAAAGCATCGCCCCTGCGATTTTGTTTCCATCAGCAGCAAGGGTTAGATAAACCATTCCGCCTATTCCTATCATAATTCCGGCTAATATAGCCGAAATTAACTCGTTGAAATATTTTTTCACACAATCACCTCAATTATATTGTAATACACAGAAACTGCACCGTCAACGAATATACTCAAAATTTGTCAAAAATATTTTGAAAAAATTTCCATTTTTGTGTTGATTTATTTGGAAATATATGGTAAATTATTTACAGAAAAAAAATTACCATTTTTTTACAAAAGCAGGAGGTTATTATGGAAAAGAAAATTAAAATTATTGTTGCAGATGCAGAGCGTGACTTTTTGGATATTCTAAGTGCGCGTTTAAACGAAGAACGCGATTTTGATGTTGTTGCAACACTTACAGATGGCGATAAATTACTTGATGCCATAACAGATGGCGGTGTTGATATCGTTGTCTTAAACGATGTTCTCCCAACACTTGACGGTCTTGGTGTTGTATCCCGTGCAAAAGAACTTGCACTTGCTCCCAAATTTATTATGTATTCAACATTTGCAAGCGAATCACTCATATCCGAAGCCACAGCTCTTGGCGTTTCACATTTTCTGATAAAGCCATTTTCTGCAGATTCTCTAATTGACAGAATCCGCACATTGCATAATTCAATTGTACTGAATAAAGCGCGCACCGAAGAGGAGGCTCGAAACAATCTTGCTGTAGCTGTTACCAACATAATCCACGATGTTGGCGTTCCTGCACACATTAAAGGTTATCATTATGTGCGCGAGGCAATAATTATGGCAGTTGAAGATATGGATATTTTAAATGCCGTAACGAAGATTTTATACCCATCAGTCGCAAAGAAATTTGAAACAACTCCGTCACGCGTTGAGCGTGCAATACGCCACGCAATAGAAACTGCGTGGAACCGTGGCGATATAGACACGTTAAATAACTTTTTCGGTTACACGGTTTCTAATTCCAAAGGAAAGCCGACAAACTCGGAATTTATTGCAATGATTGCAGATAAAATAAGCCTTTCACAACATGCGGTAATATAAAAAATCCCACCTCATACGAGGTGGGATTTTTCAATCGCAACCGTTTTGTTTTATTATCTGTCTGCCATGATTTCTTTTACTGTTGTTTCTTTATCTTTTACATAATCCCAATAGCCCTTGTGTTTGCCATCCTCATAAATCCAGCCTATGTCTGTACCATATGGTGCATCATAAAAATCAATAAATTCCGGTATAAAAGTAAGCACGGTTTTCATTGAAACGTAGCTGAAATTTTCCGGCTTCAAATAATCATCGTCATCTACCGCTGACATTATCCACCAACCATTGGCAACATCTATTGGGTTTTCCTCCCTATTGGCAAATCCTGTAGGAATACCTTTTTCATATATGTTTTTAGACATTAAAAAGGCTCCGTACTCAATGTTCTCAATATATTTACCTTTGGCTACCATATCAATAAAATCCGTTCTCCACTCAAGTCTTTTCGCCGCATCAATACAAGACTCTCCTGCAACATCATGCAACGTAAATTGAGATTTTGATTTTAATAAAAGCTTATATGTGTCATGCCATTCTTTTGTGCTCATACTTTTATTTAAAACAGCATATTTAAGAGGAATATTGCCAAGTATATCACACTCATTGACATCAATGTCTGCGCAAATAAGCATTTTTGTAACTTCAAATACATACTTTGAAAGTCCCTTTTCTTTTTCTCCTTTGGAATCAAGAAAGAAGTACAGAAAATGCAGTGCATTTTTACCTTGTATTTTATCAGTGTAATTGACGTTTATTCCCGCCTTAATCAAATACTCAATAATTTTGATTCGCGATTTAAGATTTGTGAATTTAGACACAGCCAACATCAAAAGATTAAAACTATCTTCTTCTGCTTCACCATAAATATTCATATAATTAACGTTGTGCACCTGATTTATATTACCCTTGTAGTATGTGTTAAATCCACTTATATCTGCCTCAACAACAGCAGAATACACGTTATTAACTTCCATATTTATTCCTCCTTTATTGGTATATTCGGCTTCGATTAGTCGAAGGCGTTTCGATTTGATAATTATTGGGATCCAAATTAAACTCAATAAACTCATCATAAGAAAATTCTCTTCTAACATACTTGTCAAAGCTTGTTTTGTAATCCTTTCCTGGCTTGTGTCCAAAATCTGCAACTCCTTTTCTTGGCTGTCCCGGTTTCCACGGTATCACAGCACCAGTATTCGGATCTCGCAACACTCCATCAGCATCAACTTGATTTCGATATATAGTTTCTTCGAACCACAACTTCATTTTACCTTTATGCGCGGGTCTTCCATTAGGTTTTCCATTTTTCACATACGACCCATTTACCAAAGGTGCTAGTTTTTCTTTAGCATCATATGAAATATTATATTTTTTAGGCTTTACATTTACATTATCAGAATATAATATTTCTCCGTCACTTGAAGAGTAGTTATTTGACGGACCGTTTATTGTGGCATCAGATATTTTAAACAGATTGTCAGCTACTACCGAATATGCTTGACCTATTCGCTCTTGGTTAAGCATAAATTCCAGTTCTTCAAATGATGTTCCAAATTGCTTGGCTTTATATGAACTGTTTATTTCAGCTAAAACGCTCGTAGCGACTGCATTGTTTTTATCTTCCTCAGTAAATAAGCCAAGTTCTACAAGGTCGTCCTCAGTTAAAATTCCTTTGCTTTTAACCTTTTCAAAAATTCTCTTTTTGTCCTGACGATTTAGACCATAAAGCGCACCTTCAGCAAAAAAAGCGTATTCTTCTTGCTTATCTTCAGGAAGCTCGTTATACGCTTCTTGCATAGCAGTAAGAAGCTTTTCTTGCTCATCTCCATCAAGATTTACAACGTAAGTCATAAGGCTTTCGCCGTTTTCAATATCCTTGCGTTGTTCTTCAGTTAGATACTTCTTGAAGTAATATTCAGCCTTCTCGGCGCCACTAAGGCTTGCAATATATCTTTCTTCCTCATAGAGAGCTCTTCCTAGTTCTCTTCCACCTTGATGTGCAAGGTCATAATAAGATATATATTCTTCGGAATTTCTTTCTTGCGCACCGTCTATTAGTTTCGCGCCATCTAAGCCATATTTACTTTGCTTGCTTCCACCACTTCTGATGTATCTCGAAATGCTTCTCAGAATGTTATTATCTTCAAGAAATCCCGGTTGATTTCCGAAAGCGCCATCTGCAAAATCCATTTCTTCTTCCGTTGGAAGATTCTTTAAATCAAGGTCTGCAAAAAATCACTGCGCCTTTTTGAACTGTCTTCCCTATCCTCCTTTTCAGGGAAGCTATTTTCAGATGCTTTTTTGACTTTGCCGGTATTTTGCAAGCCTGCAGTCGGCACATTACCCAGTAAACTGCCGACCTCAGCGCCCGAACTGTTGTTCTGTGATTTATAATACCACATACTTGGGAATTTGTCAAAGCTTTTCTGAGTAAAGTTTTGTCTATAACGTTTTTTATTTGTCTGACAAAACACCCACCTCGTAAAAGGTGGGTGAATTTCAATCGCAACCGTTTTGTTTTGTTTAGTTTTGCTTTTCTCTAGATTTATTTAATGCTTCTCTTACACCTTCCATTATATGCGGCGGCTGTATTTCAACTTTGATGAAAATACCTTCTTCTCCAATAACATTACTTATGCTATTTAAAAACTTTTCGCAATTTGGCGTTATAGGGTGTAAAAATATGATTTCTATCACTGCATGCGTTGGTTTTATTTTTTTAAATTTAGGAATTTTTTTATATTGCTTATCAGTATAAAAATCAGCATAATTGTAAATCTTTTCTTGCAACATTTTTAAATGTTGAAACTCATCCTCCCAATCAAGCTGATCAACCAAAGTTAATATCAGTTCCGTTTTCCCTTCTAAGCTCCTAACCGATGCTATGTCTACTTTATTTAATTCCAGTATAGACACGTCTGCCATCTCCTTTCACATCAATATTTACTACTTCAATTTTTGCGCCCGGTTGAACTTCATACCCTCCTTTGAATATTCCCTTGCCTTTACCAACAACTTTGCCTCCGAATTGATAAATTTCCGGAAGAACTTTTTTTTGATTTGGGTTAAGCCATGTCGTTAAAGAACCTTTAACCTCTGTCAAAACCAATTTTCCATCCGGAGTTATGCTCATTATATCCATTCTGGTTTTTCTTCCAAATGGTGTCACAATTGTAATTTGCTTTTCACTGTAACAGCCAGCTTTTTCTTTATCCAAAAAAGCCATAGTTTCTGCTGTTGCTCCGATTTTTTTGTTTTTTTCAAACCTAACCTTCTGTTTTGTTTTTGGATCAATGAAATCGTCAACAATATATTCAACAACATTATCCTGTTCAAGCATTGTTGGCTTGTTGCTATTAACTGGTTGTTGTGTTACCTTTATCTCTTTTTTACTATTCGGGACGAGTTCTATCGGATCGCCGTTTACGCGACCCATAAGCACTTCCATCAACAATGCTTGTGCTTGAGCTGCCTGTTGTTGATTGTAATCAAATGACAGTTCGTCAAACGAGTTGTTTTTCAGGTAAAGATCGTAAGCCTTGTTTACTAACGACGTAAAGTCATTTGCTGCCCATTTTTCAAAAAACTTTTCTTCTCCGTCATACAAGCCAAATGCTACAAGGTCATCATATGTAACAACTTCACCCTTTTTTAACTTGCTGAATATTTTTCGTCTGATTTCAAGTGGAACACCACCAAAAATGTCCTCAGCATAGAAACCGAACTCTTTTTGAACTTCAGGATCTAAGTTTTTGAAATTTTCTTGCAGATAGTTATAGATTTGGTCTGTTTCTTCGGGATTAACCCCATCAAGAAAGCTGGCAATGCCTTCGCCATTTCTTATTTTTTCACGGTCTGCCTCGCTGAAGTAATTGAAGTAAATTTCAAAAGCCTCTTCTAGCGCTTGCTCCTGTTTTCTTTTCTCTTCAGCTAACTCTGCCCTGTATTTTTCTTCATACGCTCTTCTGGCAGCTTGCCTTTTGCTTTCATTTTCAGCAGCTTTGATTTTTTCAGCTTCAGCCAACCTTGCTCTATATTTATCTTCATATGTTCTTCTTGTGGCTTGGCCTTTGATTTCATCATCAGTAGCGGTATTTTCTCCACTTCTGATGTATCTTGAAATGCTTCGCAGAATGTTATTATCTTCAAGAAATCCCGGTTGACTTCCGAAAGCGCCATCTGCAAAATCCATTTCTTCTTCCGTTGGAAGATTCTTTAAATCAAGGTCTGCAAAAAAATCACTGCGCCTTTTTGAACCGTCTTCCCTATCCTCCTTTTCAGGGAAGTTATTTTCAGATGTTTTTTTAACTTTACCGATATTCTGCAAGCCTGCAGTCGGCACATTACCCAGTAAACTGCCAACCCCGGCACCCGAACTGTTGTTCTGTGATTTATAATACCACATACTTGGGAATTTGTCAAAGCTTTCTTGAATAACTCCCGAATTTTTATTCGGTGCATTTTCTTTCATTATTCTTGTCACTTCCGATGACATTGGCACTCCGAAAAAATTCTGTGGCGTTGGCTGGAACATGAGACTTTCTTTTTTATTACCTCCTTTACTGTATTGTGTTACCTTAGGTTCGCTTACCGTTTTTAAATGCGGAAGCTTTGTTACAACCGGTTCCTTTACTGTTGCAATCGGGAAAATCGGTTTATACTTCGGGCTTTGCTTTATAAACCAATTATCTTTAGATGCGTTAAAAAAATTATTGTTCAAATACGCTTCTCCTTTCTCGAACATATATTCGGTTGCGATTGCGGTAACAGTATAGCATATGTTTTTCGCTTTTGCAACTACTTTTTCAGATTTTTTTATTTTATTCGCAACTTAAAACTTCGCTCTTTCCTCAAAAATCGCTATATTACGCCAAAAAACAAATTTTTTCTTATTTATCTAAATTATTACTCTTGTCATTTATCGACAAAAGTGTTAAAATAAAGAGTAATCCAAATGCGAAGGGGGATTTTGCGGTAATGGACTTTAAAAAGATAACGATTTTTGCCGGTCACTACGGCAGCGGTAAAACAAATCTCGCCGTAAATCTTGCCTTTTACCACAAGTCGCTCGGTCGCGATGTAACGATTTGTGACCTTGATATCGTAAATCCCTATTTCCGTTCAAAAGACAGCGAAGAGGATTTTAAAAAGTCGGGCATCCGTTTCATTTCATCGCCGTTTGCAAATTCAAATGTTGACCTGCCCTCAATTCCGGCGGAGGCATATTCTGTTTTTTCAAAGAGTGATACATATTCGGTTATTGACCTCGGTGGAGATGACAGAGGAGCATACGCACTTGGCAGATTTGCGGAATTTTTAACCGATGAAAATGAATATGATATGCTTATGGTGCTAAATCAGTACCGTCCCGACACGCGCACACCAGAACAAGTGCTTGAAATCAAAAATGAAATTGAATCCGCTTGTCATGTTCGTTTTACGGGAATAGTAAATAACAGCAATCTCGGTCATGAAACGACGCTTGAAACACTTGAGTGCACCAAAAAGTTTGCTGAAGAAGTTTCATTACTTCTGGATTTACCGCTTGTTATGACAAGCTATGATAAATCAATTGGTACACCAAATGTGCCAAACCCGTTTGCAGTTGATGTTATGGCGAAAGACATTTGGCAGATTTAAATTATGTAAAACCAATTTCTAGATATATAAGGAGGTTTTTATCTATGGCAAAGATTACATTCCGTGAGGACGAATGTAAGG
>JAZNOR010000047.1:0-4609 GCA_045589235.1 Eubacteriales bacterium
TTCCGCTGACGATAAACACCAAAGCGGAGGCAAGTGCAATGTAGGGGCGGTATTTGCCGAACGCAAGCATCAAAACGTAGGTTACGGCAAACAGGATGATTGCATAAATCATTGTTTTCTCCTTGTTTTGTATTTTTATATTTCCGGTTTAATCATTTTCCTTTTGAGAGCCTGTCGGGTTGACTATACTGTATCCGACGTTGACCAGATGGTCTGCCACACGCTCAAGTCCCGATACCATAGATGAATAATACGGGCTGACCTCCATTGTGCAATCGCCGTCGGCAAGACGGGAGAAGTGGCTTGCAGTAAGCTGCTTTTTCATTTCGTCAACTCTCTCTTCAAGAGCAGTCAGCTCAGAGAGCTGTGTCCTGTCGAGCTCTTCAAACGCTCTTTTGGAGATTTCAAACATCTGCATCACACATTCGCGCATCTCGCCTATCTCGCCCTGCGCCTTCTCGGAAAAAGCAATGTCCTTTTCCTTCATCTCGATGCCTATCTCGTGGAAGTTTTCTGCGTGGTCGCCTATACGCTCAAGGTCATTGAGGACGTGGAAGTATGCACCAATGACAGCCTCGTCGCTCTGCTCGACCTCAGCCGACAGCTTTATCAAAAACTTTGTCAATGCGCTGTTGGTAAAATCTATTATCTGTTCGTTTTCGCTTATCTGCTCGCTGAATTTATCCGAGCGTGCGTTGATTGCGACAAAGGAGAGCTTGATGTTTTCCTCAACCAAGGAGAGCATATAGTCTATTTCCTTTTTCACCTGCATAAGTGCGACAAACGGCATAGAAAGCAGTCTCTCGTCGACGTATTTGAAGGAATGCTGCTGCTCGGTTGCTTTTTTGTCCCTGATGAGAACGCAGGACAGCTTGACCAAGGGCTTGACAAATCCAATGAGCAACGCCGTGGTGGTGACGTTGAATATAACGTGGAACACGGACACCCTCATCTGAAGCGACATCGCATCTTCGGCAGGGAACAAGGAAACAAGCAAGCTCACCATATCCTCTTTGAATATCCATATAACAGCCGTAAAGAGCGCAGTTCCGATCGTGTTAAAGGCAAAATGTATAAATGCGACTCGCTTTGAGTTTGCATTCGCGCCCACCGACGCAAGCAAAGCCGTCACGCAAGTACCGATGTTTGCGCCAAGGATAATGAAGAGCGCAAGGTCAAGCGGAAGCACGCCCGAGCCGACCATTGTGATGACGACACCGCTTGCCGCAGAGGAGCTCTGAATAAGCGCGGTAAATATAATTCCCACAAAAATCAAAAGCAACGGAAAGTCAATTGCCTTGAATACCTCAGTAAACATATCTTCGACGAGCGGGTTTCCGAATGCCTGCTCGCTGCTCATAATATTAAGTCCGACAAATATAAGACCAAGACCACAGCAAAGGCTTCCCGCAATTTTGATTTTTTCCTTTTTGAAAAAGCCCATCATTACTCCCGCAAATGCGAGCAGGTACATTGCCATATCGAAGTAGTCGTTTTTCAATGCGACAAGCACGCCTGTGATGGTCGTACCGATGTTTGCACCCATTATAATAGGCGTCGCCTGCATGAGAGTCATTACACCTGCATTTACCAAGCCGATGACCATGACAGAGGTCGCCGACGAGCTTTGTATGACTGCCGTCACGCCTGCGCCAATTCCGACACCTGAAAAGCGGTTGTTGCTTATTTTTTCAAGCAGGTTTTTCATTCCGCGTCCTGCGCTTTTTTCCAAGGCGTCGCCCATGAAATTCATACCGACAATGAATACGCCAACGCCCGCAAGCAGCCAGACAAGACTGCCGAAAAGCTGCATAATTTCCTGTGAAGTTAACATTTTTCCTCCTCTTTTATATCCTTTGTATATTATGTCAAAATTGAAATCTTTGTTTCTGTGTTATCTGCGGTATCACAAGTTGTTTTGCAACACGCTGAGAACAGTATAACATATTTTGTCAAAAAAGCTGCTTTTTTTACAAGAAAAAGGCACTTGCCTCTTTTATATGCGCCCCGAAGGTATCTGAGCTTTCGTAGGTACTTCATTTACAGACAACTGCCTTTTATTTATTACGTTTCATCCATTAAGGTTAAACATTTGGCAAGCATTCGCATAACGTGGAAAGGTCCTTTATAAGTATGTCCCTTGCAAGGTGGCTCGGTAGGTTTGCCGTCACGTCTTAAATATCCGAACCATTCACCATATTCCTTATCTGAAAAATGCCCAAAAGCGTAATCACATACCTGTAAAAATATGTTTTTATATTTTTCGTCACCGGTATATTTATAGAGCATTAAAGAAGCAATAATTGCTTCGTTATGTGGCCACCATAACTTCATATCGTGCTCGTACGCTTCAACAGGCAACCCTAAAATATCTTTAAAGTAGGTGATACCGCCAAATTCTTTATCCCAACCGAATTCAAAAGCGTTATCAAAAACTTCCTTTGCAAAAGCGCATAAATTTTCATCTTTGCGCTTAATGCCTTCCTCTAATAAAAACCAAGCGCATTCAATATCGTGGCCGGGATTTATTATTCTTAAGGGGGCGGAATCTAAAATAACACTGTTATCTACTGAGGAAACGTTTTCAAAAGTAGCCTTGTATTCAGGTTTATAAAAAACTTTGATATCGTTAATCAAGGAAGATATAATTTTATCGTAATAATCAAAATTATCTTCGTCTGCATCACGCATAATGGAAGTAACATTTAATAAAATCATAGGATTGGCAAGTGATTTTACATCGCGTGTTTCACTATAGCTTTTAGGCGTTATTTTGTAAGGATCAGTTTTAGGATCAATGTACATTCCATAAACAAAGTCAAAATACTTTTTAGCAGTAATAAGAAAGTTGATATCTTTTGTTGCGATATAATATTCTGCATTTGCGATAATATAAAAAGTTTCACTAAACCAATATCTGCGTTTGCGAAGAGGCTTACCGTCGTTTGTTACTGTAAAAAACATTCTGCCATCGTTGTCAATGCAGTTTTTTGTTGCAAAATCAATGCAACTTTTTGCAAATTCAAGATATTTTTCATTTTTATCGATATTGTTGTAAATGTAAGAAAAAGTCCAACCAGATCTTCCTTGCATCCATACACTTTTATCTTTAGAATAAACTTTACCAAAACGGTCAAGGCAGTTGATTACACCGCCAAATTCATCATCAACACCGTTGTTAAGCCAAAAAGGAACACAAGAATCTAATAATTCACTTTTAAATTTATTATAAAATTTATTATAAATCTCTTTCACAATACACCTTTACCTATTGTTTTTTAACCAAGAAACGTAATCAGAATAAAGCTTTTCACCTGTTTCTAATCCGCATTTAGCCTGGCTGTTTGGGTTATTCATCATACCTTGATAAGCATACACAATAATCTTTTCAACAAACGGTGAAATAGCTTCCATTTGTTGTTTGATTCTATCAAATGATGCGGGAATCAAAGCACTTCTATAAACGGTATCTTCAAAATCAAAAATTTCCATATCTGCCCATGTTTTAGCGCGCCCTGCTTTTTGGTGTGCTTTATATAATGCCTCAAAATAAGCACCTTCCTGTTGGGGTGTGGTTTTTTGAACGCCTACTTCATCCTGATAAGCAATGATATCAAGATCCATACTTTCAAGCTGTTTGATATATTTATCGTCAGCCTTTGCAAGCCGTGTGCCATAGGGCGCAATAAGGGTTTTGTTATTTTTGTTTAATTTACGCGCTTCAGCTGAAATTGTATTGATATATTTAATAAATTTCTCGTCAAAATGCTCTTCAATCTGCCATTCATCAGGCATATACCAACCGCAGATGCATTTGTGATGCCCAAACTTTTCGGTGATAAAATTCATAGCGTCAAGTGAACGCTTAATTATATCAGGATCGGTAGTATTGAATTTTGGCTGAAGCCAGTCGTTATAAAAACCTGCGGATAAAAACACGTTCTGATTGGTTTTATCGGCTTCATCAAGTAAAACTTCAAGGCATTTTTTACACTTTAACTGTTTTGCATAGGGAAAAATTCCGCCATCGTAATAGCATTCATCATACATACACGTTGCCATTAAAACAAGTGTATCCATACCGATTTGCGCAGTTTCGCGCACTTTTTCACGCCATTGATTTTCACTAAAGGCGTACATAGCGTCATTATAATATTTTCCTTCAAAACGGTTATGGTGGTCAAATTCAAAAAAAGTACCCGTTATTGCTTTGATCATAGTATCCTTCTTTTTTTACATTTATATTATATTATCGACTTGCCTCGGGCAAGAGCTTCATTCCTCTTTGCCTGAGGTGAGCTTGTCAATTGCATAGGTAGCGACAACGATAATGCCGATTATCATAAACACGCCGAGCATACCGATGCCCATATATTTTAAGTTTTCAACAAATGCCATAGGATTGAAATTCATATCGCACACTCCTTTACCTTAACTGAAAAATCCCAAAACGAGCGCGCCCGCAATAACGGATGCGATCTGTCCCGACACGTTTACGCCTATCGAGTGCATGAGAAGGAAGTTCTGATTGTCCTCCGCAAGACCCATCTTGTGAACGATTCGACCTGACATCGGGAATGCGGAAATTCCTGCCGCACCTATCATCGGG
>JAZNOR010000048.1:0-11586 GCA_045589235.1 Eubacteriales bacterium
AGGTTGATGAGTTTGCCGTTCGTATGATGAATACGTATAAGGAGAAGGTTTTCCGTTCAATCACCGAGGGCGATATTTCTCTGGAGAGCGAAGAGGAGAAAAAGGCAATTGAAGATAAAAATTCCGAAAATGCTGATTTACTCGCTAAAATTAAAGAGATTTTAGGCGATAAGGTTCATGATGTTAAGCTTTCAGGTAGTCTTATGTCATCGCCTGTTGCATTCTCAACCGAGGGCGGAATGTCATCTTCAATGGAGAAATTCTTAAACGCAATGCCAACGGGTGAAAAGGTCAAAGCGACAAGAATTTTAGAGATTAACGCAGAGCACAAGGTGCTCGATGCATTAAAGTCAGCTGATGAGGAAACACTTAAAACCTATGCAAATATCCTCTATACCCAGGCGCAGTTAATCGACGGTATCGCACCTGAAGACCCGGTTGAGTTTGCGCGTATCATCTGCTCACTTATGTAACTTGCACATAAAAACGAAAAAAGTATAAAATTTTTTGTTGATTTTTTAAAACATCTGTGCTATGATAAAGATGTAAAGAGAAGTCTTTACAAATTCAAGCCAAGTGGCTTATAGCAAAGGAGATGTTTTGTGTGAGGTTTACGTTTACTGAAAGAAAGGTTAAGATTTCAGATGCAGTTCGCGAATATGCGGAGAAAAAACTTAATAAGCTTTCTCGCTATTTCAAGAATGAAGCAGACGTGGTTGTTTGCGCAACGCTTGAGAACGCCAAGGTTCGCCTTGAGGTGACCGTCAAATATGACGGATACTTTTTCCGCAGTGCCGAGCGTGGCGAGGATATGCGCGAAATGATTGACCTTGCACAGGTCAGAATTGACCGCCAGATCCGCAAGAACAGAACGCGTCTTGAGAAAAAGATGCGCGATGCAATTGAGTTCCCGCCCGATATCGATGATGACGACGAAGCTCCCGAATTTGAAATCGTAAAGACCAAAAAATTTCCGATAAAGCCGATGGCGGTTGAAGAGGCAATTTTGCAGATGAATCTGCTCGGTCATCAGTTCTTTGTGTTCCGCAATATGAAAAACGAGGCATTCTCAATCGTCTATCGCAGACACGACGGCGGCTACGGACTTATAGAAAACGAAGAATAAAAAAAGACCACCATACGGTGGTCTTTTTTTGTAGGGGCTAATGTGAGTTAAAAACCATAACCGCCGCAAGAGGAGTGGCCGTTTCCACCACAATCCAAACAAACAACGGGAAGTAAGTCACTATCATCATAATAATCACTCGTTTTTATGACATCCTCAGCTGAAAGTTCAACAACCTCAAATGTTGCCTTTTCGTATTTCAACATTTTAATTCACCTCTTTTATGCAAGATAATGCCATTATAATATATATGTATATATATTTCAAGAGGGAAATTGAAAAAGCCCACCACACGGTGGTCTTTTTTTCTATCTGCTACGAAAACTTAAGCTCCCACAGCATAACCCATCATCAAACTAACGGATGAGTGGCAGAAAAAGAAGGAAGCAGTTGAGGTTTGGGGTTTCCAAAGGGCGGTGTAGCCCTTGAGTCGTTGTGGGGTAGCGAAGCGGCGGTTTGGTAGTGAATTACAGTCTGATGGACTGTAAGAGCCAAACCGTGACCGAGCCGCAGCGAGAAGGGGCGATAAATATAGGAACCCCTGTTGTGGTACCCGACAAAATCATCGTGATTAAAGCTAATCCTCGATTTTGTCGACCACTGCCACGCACTCAAGTCGCTGCATCTGCCACAGGCAGCGCTCCTATCGTTTCCCCCACGTTTTGCATACTTTTGCAATCAAAAGTATGTCGCCGATGGCAATGAAATTTGCGGAACTTGAGAATTACACCTCATCCGAGTTTTGCTTCGCAAAACCCACCTTCCCCTCAAGGGGAAGGCTTTCCAACAAATCATTTGTGCTATACTACAATATTGCAGAAGACAGTCTGTTTTTTGTAAATTCTACTTCGTTATCTGTTCATCGGTAAACCTCTATTGAACCACGCAGAATTAGCGTGGTTTTCGTTATACAAAAAGTAGGGGCGTGCAATGCACGCCCGCTTTGTTATTTATTAAGTATTCTGAGTGCATTCTCGCGGCAGATTTTGTTATATGCCTCTTGCGAGAGTTTACCCGATTCGACCAAATCATCCAAGAATGCCGAGAGCTTATACACTTCACGCGGATTTTCACACGGGGAGGTAATGTCGCATCCGAAATAAAGTCTGTCGCTAAATTTCTCCATAAACTCCACTGCATACTCAGGGTCACGCATCATTGCATTAGCACCGCTTCCTGCGGACATATCACAATGCAGGTTCGGATATTTCTCCATTAAATACGGAACTCTGCCCGGTGTAACCTTACCCGTCGGGTAATCGTTTCTGTTTTCTTCGGTTACATCATTTCCGATTTCTGCCCAGAACTTCTGCGAATGGCCGATGAAAATGAGATTCGGGAACATACCTAGTACCTTTTCTAAACGGGGAAGGCCAATCTCATCGACGATACCGTAGTCGTGATACTTACCGTCGCCCATATGGAAGATAACCGGCATATCGTATTTTTCGGCATATTTAAAGAGATTTAAATAGAGCTCATGGTCAAACGGGAGTGCTGCGGTGAGCTCACCGAGACCCTTTGCGCCGTGCTCCTTATAATACTCGATGCGGTGGGAAAAATCATATTCGGGATCATACTGGCCGGAGCGAGGGTCGATATTTGCAAACCAGTAAAGACGAGAATTATTACTTGCCATACGGTATGCGTCTTTATTACTGATAAGCGAATTGGTGTACTCAGGGGACAAAAGTGGCTGAGCAACGCCTGCCTCAACTCCAAGCTCGTCGTATATCTTGAAAAGCTCTTCGGGGAGTGGGTAGGTCGTTCCGTTCGGGCGGAGCATCCAACGCTCGTCGTTCGGATGCGAGTGAATGTCAATCTTTTTTACTATCATAATAATTGCTCCTTTTGTTCTGGTTCGGTTCCCTATGACGAGGGCGCTGTCAGCTTGAGGTTATCCTTGCTTTTACAATCATATCATTACTTGCATAAAAAAACAAGCAGTGAAACGCATTTTTCACCGCTTGAATTAAAAAAGTTGTCTTAATATAGGTTAAAATTGTCATAAAAGCGCAATTTATTTTGCTATCATTAATAAAGCAAATAATTATTGCACTTTTATGATGCTTAGCAGTTTTGGGCCGGAGTTTTTTCTTTAATAAAAAGAACAAAAAATCGGCAAATACTGACGTATTGCCGATTTTTTTAATGCATTATTAGTGGAAAAGATCGGTACAAAACCAATTTTTTCCTATGTTAAGACAACTTCTTACTTTGTGTGCTTTGCAATAACAGCCTTAACACCGTCGATGCAGCGCTGGATGTGCTCTTTCTCCCATGTCGGATGTAAGAAGAGAGATACAGTCTGATCACGGAGAGCCTTAGCCTTCGGGCAAAGAACATTGGTGTAATCAGCAGACTTCGGATCTGTGTACTCTTTTGACTTGAACGGGAACTGAGCAGTACCGAAACCGTTGCCTTCCTTGTAAGCCTGCTCCTCATAAGCTTCCGGCCACTGGATACCGTAGCACGGAATACCGAGACCGATAAGCTCCTTAACGAACTCGCCTGCCTTGATGTCTAAAACATCGAGGTCGATGAGCATCGGGTACCACCAGTAAGAGTTCTTGCGCTCTTCTGTGTTATGCGGGAGCTTCTTGATGCCCTTGAGGCCAGCAAATGCCTCATCGTACATCTTAGCGTACTCAAGACGACGAGCGAGGTTCCAGGAATCGAAACGGCGGAGCTCGCCAAGACCGATAACTGACTGGATCTCGGT
Organism: Eubacteriales bacterium; assembly: GCA_045589235.1. Classification (GTDB taxonomy): domain Bacteria; phylum Bacillota; class Clostridia; order Oscillospirales; family JAAYXM01; genus RGIG7332. The sequence goes on from JAZNOR010000048.1 coordinate 3,849, forward strand.
TAAACGATAGTTAAAGCCAACACGTCTGTGAATGTACGGAAGCTTCTCTTCAAGAGCGAGCATGTTCATACGGGTCTTAACGTCGTAACCGTGGTCACGGAATGAACGGCATTCCCAACCGAGGTCTTCGTTATTGGTAACAACCATACCGCCCTCACCGCCGGTGGTGAAGTGCTTTGACTGGCAGAAGCTGAAGCAACCAACGTCGGCTAAGAGACCAGCCTTAACGCCCTTGTATGTACCGCCGAAGCACTGTGCACAGTCTTCAACAACGTAGAGGTTGTGCTTTTTAGCAATTTCAAGAATCGGGCCCATATCAGCAACGCCACCGTAGAGGTGAACAACGATGATAGCCTTGGTCTTCGGAGTAATTCTGTGCTCGATGTCGTTCGGGTCGAGAGTGTGCTCATCGGTAACGTCAGCGAATACCGGAATAGCACCAGCCTGAACTGCAGAGAATGAAGATGCGATAAATGAATAAGACGGAACGATAACTTCATCGCCCGGGCCTACGCCGAGAGCAGCGAGAGCAGTGTGAAGTGCAGCGGTACCTGTAGCAACTGAGATTGCCATCTTAGCGCCGATCCACTGTCTGAACTCTTCCTCAAACTGCATACCGATAGGACCTGTCCAGTAGTTTACCTTACCGTTTTTAATAATTTTGGTGACCTCATCAGCGGTCTCCGGAGCGAACTGCGGCCACATCGGAAAACCGATTTCCTCAACGCCCGCACCATTCATAGCCATTTCTTTCTCAGCCATTGAATATCACCTTTCTTTTATAAAATTTAGTTTTTCCACTCATTGGATTAATTATATTTTATCCTATATTAAGCCCATTTGCAAGTAGGTGAATTAAAAATTTTTCACAAATATATAGTCTCTTTTTTATATAATATAACTAAAGCCAACAAAGCGCAAATATGGTATCATTAAAATGAGGTGAATTTTATGTCTCTTAATTTAATAGACGCAGGCGAGATTGTTAATACGCACGGAATAAACGGTGAATTTAAAATAAATCCGTGGTGCGACTCACCTGATTTCTTACTTGATTTTGATACAATTTATATAAACGAAAAGCCTTATAGCGTTAAAGCCTCACGCGTGCATAAAAACTGCGTGCTTATGAAGGTAGTAGGCATAAACGATGTTAATGCGGCGCAGGGATTGCGCGGTGCTAAAGTGTCCGTTAATAAAGACGAGGTTGAACTCGAAGAAGGGCAGTATTTTATTGCTGATTTAATCGGGCTTGAGGTTTATGATGAAAAAGACGGGCTTGTGGGTAAAATTTCAGATGTTTTAAATTTACCTGCAAACGATGCCTACGTCGTGCGTGACGGAGAGTGTGAATTTATGATTCCCGTAGTGCGCGAATTTGTAAAAAACGTTGATATGGAAAACAAAAGGGTTGAGGTGTCTTTGATACCAGGTATGAAGAATGCCGAGGGAGACTAAGCACATAGGGTTTTGTAACGGCAAATCTCTCGAAATAGTGCGCAAAAATGCTCGCTAATATGTCAATATTTGCTTGCGCTTTTTGACTTCTCTTTCAAAAAATTTGCTCGTTAAAAACTCTCCGACCCTCCGCGCCGGAAAATTTGATGTATTTCCGGTGCGGCAGGAAGCAGGAAGGCTTTCGCCTTTCAATTCCGACAATCCGGAAAGACGGAAATTTAACAAGTGGAGGGCCTATGGGATTAGTTTCCCTCGGCATTACTATGCAAATTGATATTATGACGCTGTTCCCCGATGCGATTGATGCTATGCTCGGGCAGAGTATTTTAGGTCGCGCGCAGGAGAAAGGAATTATAAAAATAGTCGCGCATCAGATACGCGATTATACACTTAATAAGCAAAAGCAGGTGGATGATGCGCCCTACGGCGGCGGAATGGGTATGGTTATGAACGCTGACCCCCTTTTCCGCACCTGGCAGGCGATAAATTACTCTGCAGGATACCGTATTCACACGATTTACCTTTCTCCGCAAGGGAGAGTTTTTAATCAAGACATAGCGCGCGAGCTTTTAAACTATGACCGTTTAATTTTAGTCTGCGGTCACTACGAGGGCATTGACGAGCGCTTTATTGAAGAATGTGTTAATGAAGAAATCTCGATGGGCGACTTTGTTCTGACAGGCGGTGAAATCCCTGCAATGGCGGTAGCTGATGCAGTTTGCCGAATGGTACCGGGCGTTTTATCGGACGCTGAGTGTTTCACCGAAGAAAGCCATTTTTCGGGTGCACTCGAATATCCGCAATACACGCGCCCTGCCGTCTGGCACGGTAAGGAGGTGCCTGAGGTCTTGCTCTCAGGTCACCACGCGAAAATTACGGATTGGAGACGGAGAGAATCTCTTCTCCGCACTAAAGCCAAACGCCCCGATATGTTTGAAAAATTAACGCTTTCCAAAAAGGATAAAAAACTGCTAAATAAGTCAAATATTTAATAGAATAAATCAAAACAAATAAAATTTTAAGTGCTATAATCTACTTGAGGTGAATTAAAATGACAGTTAAAAAAATTGATATTCATTCGCATTGCCTAAAGGAGCACAAAATTCCGTTCTTCTGGTCGGGTGACGGCACGGGTGACTTCTTAACTCCCGATGAAATGTTTGAGAGCATGGAGTATCACAACGTTGAAAAGAGCGTTATTCTCCCGATTGCCGCATCAGAGCACTATCACCAGAATTTAAGCAATGAGGTAGCTGAAGAGCTTTATAATACATATCCCGATAAGTTCTATTGGTTCTGCTGTATCGACCCGCGCTGGGGCGGAAACTACGGCAAGAGCGACCTTAGCTATTTCCTCGAATATTATAAGGCACGCGGTGCACGCGGTATCGGTGAAATCACCGCAAATATCCCGTTTGACGACCACAGAGTATGGAATCTCTTTAAGGCAGCTGAAAAATGCGATATGCCCGTTTTATTCCACATAGGCCCTAAGGATATGGAATACGGCCTTGTTGACGAGCTCGGTCTCCCGCGCCTTGAGAAAAGCTTAAAGGCGTTTCCGAAGCTTAAATTCATCGGCCATTCCGCAATGTTCTGGGCTGAGATTTCAACAGATGCAACTGAGGAAAACCGAAACGATTACCCCACAGGTCCCGTTACACCGGGCAGAGTTCCGTATCTTATGGAGCATTATCCGAACCTCTATTGTGATGTTTCAGCAGGCTCGGGCGGTAACGCAATAATGCGCGACCGTGACTTTGGCATAAGCTTCTTAGAAAAGTACCAGGATAGAATTTTCTTTGGTATGGACGTTTGCGGTAAGGGCAGCCGAATGGAGCTTTCGTTCTATTTAGACGAGCTTGTGGAGTCAGGTAAGCTTTCACAGACTGCATATAACAAAATCTGCCGCGAGAACGCGCTTAAGATATTGGAGAAATAGCCTTCTCCTTGAGTGGAAGGTGTCAGCATAAGCTGACGGATGAGGTGTAAATAAAAAGGAGGATTATTATGATTATTCCCAAAATTGATATACATTGTCACGTTGCAAAAATGGCGTGGACCTGCCGTAAGGACGGAACACGCGGCCCGACGGCGGAAGAAATGATGCCGATGCACGACTCCCTCGGTGTTGACCGCGCTGTAATTTTGCCGTTTTTGTCACCCGAATATAATTCAACTCTGCTCACCAACGAGGATGCGTATTTAATTGCGCAAAAATATCCCGAGCGCTACTATTGGTTCTGTAATATCGACCCGCGCTTTGGCGAATACGATCCCGAAACGGATTTTTCCGACCGTATGGAATTTTATATAGCACACGGCGCGAAGGGCATCGGTGAGTTATCAGCACCGTTCCCGTTTGACCATCCGCTTTATTTAAATCTCTTTAAATATGCAGAGAAGTATAATCTTCCCGTCCTCTTCCACATAGGCGACGGCAAGTATCACGATTACGGAATTGCAGACGAAATCGGTCTTCCGCGCCTTGAGAAGGTGCTCGGTATGTTCCCGAACCTTACCTTCATCGGTCATTCGCAGAAGTTCTGGGCGGAAATTTCAGATGACGTAACCGAAGAAAACCGAAACGATTACCCGACCGGTAAGGTTAACCCGGGTCGTCTCCCCTATCTTTTGGATAAATACCCGAACCTGCACTGCGATTTCTCAGCAGGAAGCGGCGGCAACGCAATGACTCGCGACCCTGAGTATGCAGTTGAGTTTATGGAAAAGTATCAGGACAGATTGTATTTTGGCTGCGACGTTTGCCATCTTTTAGAGGACCCGAATATCGAGTTCCCGCTCTCGCATTTCCTTGACGATTTAGTTGAGAGTGGCAAATTATCGCAGGAAGCATATAACAAAATCTGCAGAGATAACGCACTAAGGCTATTAGAGGGTTAATTTCCGCCATGCGAGCTTTATTTCCCCTCTTATGAAGATTAAATGGCAAATATTCTACGCGGAAGAAAAAGACGTAGCTGCTAAATAATAAAGTGAATAATAATTTTGCAAAAGGATAGTATTGTGCAAAATTCAACAAAGAGGGAAGCTTAACTGATGGTAAACAACAAATGGCATATGTCGAAAACAAGAGGAATATATTTTTTAAGGCTTTTGGGAAGAATTGCCGTATTTATTGTTGCAATTCTGATATATATATTTGATAAAAGTGCATTTGATGTTGCAGTCGGATGCAACTTCTTCCACGGGCTTTCGCCCTTGCATTTCTTGTGGCTGCTGTGGATATACGATATGATATTGCAGCTTATACCCGTGAAATCACATATTTCCATAGGCTCGCAAAAAGTGTTTGAATCGCTTTTTAAACCGATTAAGGAGAAGGTTAACTATAACAATCTGAAGCATTACATAAAAGATACAACTCAAACGGCATATAAAGTAATGATAATATGGGTTGCCGTTACGGTTATCATCAGTATCTTGCATATAAGCGCTATCCTGGATGCGGGACTGATGATATTACTGGCAATATTTTTCTATGTATGTGACCTGATATGTGTTCTCATCTGGTGTCCGTTCAGACTAATAATGCATAACAAATGCTGCACAACCTGCAGAATATTCAACTGGGACCATTTAATGATGTTTTTGCCTATTATAACACTAAACAGCTTTTATTCCTGGTCACTTATTGCTTTCGCATTTGCTATATGGGCGGTCTGGGAACTGTGTGTGATTATGTATCCCGAAAGATTCTGGGAAAACAGCAATATGGCTCTTCGCTGTTCCGAATGCACGGATAAGCTTTGTACACAATATTGCAGAAGATTAAGAAAATAGATGGTGATCATTATGGCTAAACCAATATTTACTAAACGTGCGCTTATTTCGCTTGCCATTCCTATAGTTTTAGATGCGCTGCTTGCAATCGCTGCAGGTATAGTTGACACGGTTATGGTGTCTTCGGCAGGAGAGGCGGCAGTTGCCGCGGTTTCAAACGTTGATTCGATAAATATTATGTTCATTATGATATTCAATGCGATTGCCACGGGTGGCGTCGTTGTCTGCTCGCAGTATATCGGCGCGCAGGATATTAATAATGCAAGGAAAAGTGCAAATCAGCTCCTTTACGGCTCAACGATTTGCGCAACAGCAATTGCAGTGGTGCTTTTGTTTTTCATTTCGCAGATTATCGGTCTCGTTTATCCGAACCTAGCACCCGATGTTTTTGAAAACTGCAAGACCTACTTTTTCTGGACTATTTTAGGCTATCCGTTTTTTGCAATCGGTGCTTCCTGTATGGCGCTTCTTCGCGCGCAGGCAAAGAGCAACATTGCGCTCGTTTTATCAGTTATTGTCAATTTAATTAACGTAGCAGGTAATGCCATTTTAATTTACGGCTTTAAAATGGGCGTTGCAGGTGCCGCGATTGCAACCACCTTCTGCCGCGTTGTTTGGGCGGTTGTCGGTATTATAATGCTCAAAAATCCGCACCTTTTGGTGCATTTTGAGAATTTGCGTAAATTTAAACTCAACTTTGATATTCTAAAGCGCGTTTTAAAGGTTGGTGTTCCGAACGGAATTGAAAACGGCCTCTTCCAGCTCGGTAAAATTTTGGTTGCAAGCCTTATCGCCTCGTTTGGTACAATCGCAAACGCCGCATATTCGGTAGCTTATACGCTAAATAACATCGGCTGGGTCATCATCGGCGCGTTCGGAACCGTACTGCTCACCGTTGTAGGGCAATGTATGGGCGCGGGCGAGCGTGAGCAGGCGAGAAGATACACCAAAAACATTATAAATTTCAGCTATATTTTAGTTATAGTTATGTTCGGAATTATATTCCTGCTCCGAAATTATCTCGTTTTAATGTTTGATTTTGAAGCTGAGGCACTCGCACAGTGCGCTTATTACACGGGTGTTGCTTCAATCTTTGCGATCTGCTCAGTTTACTCATGGGCGTTTCTTCCGCTTGCGGCGTTTCGTGCTGCGGGTGATACAAAGTTTGCGCTCGTATCATCCGTATCGCTTATGTTCATTTTCAGAGTTGCACTCGCGTATGTCCTTGCGTACGCGTTTGATATGGGGCTTATGTCGGTCTGGATCGCTATGGCGACCGACTGGATTGCGCGAGTAATTTTGAATATTTGCAGATTTAAGAGCAATAAATGGATGACAAAAAAGGTTATTTAAAAGTTAAACGGGCGAGCAAAAACGGGCGAGCAAAAACGGGCGAGCAATGCTCGCCCCTACAAGCCCCTACAAGCCCCTACAGGCCATGGGATTTAATGTAGGGGCGTGCATCGCACGCCCGTGAAGATAGATAACACATTAGGAGGAAAAATTTATGTTAAAATGCGGTTTTGCTAAAGAAAATATCACGCCGAAAATGGGTATGGCTATTCCCGGCTACTTCGAGCCGAGAATAATCGACGGTGTGTTAGATGAATTATTCGCAAAGTCTCTTGTGTTAAGTGACGGTGAAAATACCGTAATTATCGTCACCTGCGACACGATTAACTTAAACCCCGAGGATACCGATGCAATTCGTGCCGGTATTTCCGAAAAGACCGGTGTTGCAGTTGAAAATATTATAATTCACGCATCGCACACCCACACAGGCGGTCCGACCTGGCAGGGCTTTGAAGTTAAAAGAGATATGGAATATATTGAAATGTTAATATCTCAGGCAATAAAAGCAGGAATTTCTGCGTTTAATTCGCAAATTGATGCACAAATCGGCGTTAAAACGGGTAGAGCAGAGGGTATTACCTTCATCCGCCGTTTCTTCTTCCCTGACGGTAAGGTTGTAACAAATCCGAAGCCTGATGACCCGAATAAAGGAGCTCCCGAGGGTAAACCTGATGAGACATACACGCTCTTTAAAATTTGCGACGAGTCAGGTAAGCCGATTGTTTTCTGGTCAAGCTTCGGGCTTCATTTAGACACGGTTTCGGGAAATCGTGTTTGCGCAGATTACCCTGCAGCGCTAGCACGAAAAGTTTATGATAAATACGGCTGTGAGAGCATTTTTATGACGGGACCGTGCGGTAACTTAAACCACTTCGACCACTCTAATTTAAATACATACACAGACCCCGATATCCGTGAAAAAATTGCGGATGTTCTCTTTAATGAATTAGTTCGTTTACAGGGCGAAATTGAGCTTAAGAGTGATGTTAAAATTAAGGCATATGCTCGTAAATTCAATGTTAAATTAAGAAAGCCGACTGCTGATGCGGTTGAGTACGCAAAGGGAATTTTATCGGGTGAAATTAAAGAAGAGGGCAGTAAAATGAGAAATCCGTAACTCTTC
>JAZNOR010000049.1:0-19157 GCA_045589235.1 Eubacteriales bacterium
AGCAATAATAAAATATATGAAATTGCAGAAATGTGCGGTTATAAAAATATAGAACATTTTACACGCCAATTTAAAAAAGAAGTTGGTGTTACGCCAAAAGAATTTAAAAATACATAGTTTAAAACATTGAAAAAGCTCGGCTTAATAGCCGAGCTTTGATATTTAATTTTTTTATATTTCGGAATTTTTCCATTTGTCGCTTTTCCATCTTATTACATATATGCTTGCTTTGACTACCTCATCTGCTGCAAAGCCTATCCAGAAACCAACAAGACCTAAACCACATTTTATTCCAAGTACGTATGCTAAAAGCACACCGAAGATCCAACAGGTAAAAAGAGGAGCAACAAATGTCGTTTTAATATCTCCGTTAGCATTTAGCGATTTTTCTGAAATATGATTCACCGCTCTTGCAATCTCGACAATAATATCGACAGCCATAACGTGTGCTGACAATGCAAGAATTTCACTATCTGTTGTAAACAGTGAAATAAGTGGCTTATGGAAAATGAATACCAGCACAGACAAAATCAAATTACTTGCAACTGTTATTGCCATATTTTGACGATATAATGCTTTGATTTTACCAAACTCTTCTTGCCCTCTATATCTTCCCATCAACACTCCGTTAGCAGTAGCAATACTGAAGCTGAAATTTGATATATAATTAATAATATTTACAATATACACCTTTGTGTTTAACATAACCATGCCCAAAGAAGCGACAAAACCTGTTGTCAGCAGTTGCGTAGCCATATAAGATACCATACCAAGCCCACTCGGTGTGCCGATGCGTAGTACTCTTTTTAGCGCATTTATATCAAAAGTAAATATAAATGGACATTTCTTTTTTATAAATATGAACACAGCCACAGAAAGTGCTATAACCTGTGCAATAACCGATGTTACTGCTATACCGGTTACACCGCCGATGGGCAAATCAATGCCCGAATATAGTACTATATAATTAAATACAACATTCAACACATTTGTCAGTATGCCTATACCAAAGGAAGAACCTGCATAACCATTGCAAATAAGCAGATTGTTAAAACAGCTCATAGTCATTGTGACAAAAAGAAATGTACTTTTAATTCTCAAAAACTGTGAAGAAAGATTCTTGGTTACTCCCTCTAAATTCATAAAGCTTACAGACTGCTCAGCAAAAACAGCAATAAAATTTCCTAAAATCAGTGCGCTGCCAAGCATCAATAACACCGATGTTCCGGCAACTCTTCCTGCTCTGTTAGCATCTTTTTTTCCGAGCTCAACACTCATAACAATAGTCATACCGGATATTATAATATTTAGTATGATTACAATAAAGTTTTGTATTTGTTCCGCAACACTTGCTGCAGCTACTGCAACCTGAGAATAGCCTGACAGCATTATAGTATTTACCGTGCCAAGCATCTGAACAAAGACCATTTCAAAGAACTTGGGCACAGCTATTGATGCAAGACTTATTGTATGTCCGTTTTCCTCAAATTTAGAAATAGAAGTATCATAAAACATGCAATTGACCTTCTTCGATACGTTTTTCACGCATTTTTTGCTCACGATATTTCCCGGGAGTTATTCCTTCAAACTTTTTAAAAATTCTGATAAAATAACACTTATCCTGAAAACCGGTTTCTTCGGCAATTTCGTCCAGAGTTTGATCGGATGTATGCATAATTCCCTTTGCCGCATTTATTCTGAGGGAATTACGGTATTTTATTATGTTGCATCCCATGATCTTCTTAAATATGCGGTTTGCATAATCAAAATTAAGAAAAAATTCTCTTTCTATATCCTGACTACTAATATTGTGCATATAATTTTTACCGATGTATTCCGCAATTTCCAGTACCATTTTATAAGTTTTTGAGCTGCTATCAGAAACATTCTTTTCCATCTGCTCAATGGTCACACTTTCAAGCTTCAACAGAAGATTTGCAAAAGCATTTGATGTATTATAGTGTTTTTCTATATCTCGGTACCCATATGCAAAAGCATTTTTTTCAAGAACACTTATGCAGTAGTCAAAAAATCCTTTATTTTGAATTTTATTTTCTTGACACAGAAGTACTTTCATAAAGCTATCGCAGTCTGAAGTAAACTTGTTCGCTTTAAGAAACCCCATTCTTTTTTCTTTTACTGCATAATAATACTCTTCATCAGTCATTTCATACTCGAAAAAAGAATCGGTTTCAAAATGTATATAATAATATTTGCAATATGTGCTTTTTAATGGTCTTTGATAATCGCCTTTTTTGAATATGTAAATATCACCCGGACAAAGCTTTATCTCTCTTTTATTCTCTTCGAGATACAGTTCTCCGTCGAGCATTGCGTACATTATATATTCAGGAACATATCTTGTAGTATGATAGCGCGGAGGAATAAGTGTCTCACAATTCAGCATCCTTATTTTCAGGGTACTGTTTAAATCAAATTCAAAGTATCTCATAATTTTAATATATTGCAGGCACTGGCACTGACGTAGGCCCGTTAATTCTCAAAACATCATCGCCTTCATCGGTGCACGGAACAAACTCCGCTACATCTATACAAGCATTGCGAGGATGAACTTCTTCTGTGCTGTTGTGGCAATGATAAACGCATATTAATGTTTTGCCATCTTTTGATGTTGTAAAGCTATGGTGTCCTGTGCCATACACTGTATCTGATCTATGAAGAATAGGGTTACCCTCGTACTTTTTAAATTCACCTAAAGGCGAATCCGAAACCGCGTATCCTACGGCATAATCAATACTTGTGTAGCCATTTGCGGAATATGTAAGATAATATTTTCCGTTATGCTTTAATGTAAACGGTCCTTCTATTACATTTTTATCAATTTTCTCCCACTCAAACTCTCTTGCGAAAAGAAGTTCCTTTTTACTTTTTTCATCAACAGACTTCATATCATCATTCATTTTTACTCCTGCTATGCAATATGTATCGTCAACTTGGTTGTAATACAAATAGATATTTCCGTCATCATCCAAGAAAAAGCTTCCATCTATTGCTCGTTTTTCTATAAGCCACTTTTTTTCTTCCTGTTTAAAAGGTCCTAAAGGGCTATCAGATACGGCAACCGCTATATGCATGTCTGCAGTATAAACCATATAAAACTTATTGTTATAGAAAATAACCTCAGGCGCCCAAAACCAACTTTCACCAACAACATCATCGCTCTTAAGGCAATATCCTTTATTGGTCCAGCTTATGAGGTCACAGGATTCGAATACTTTAAACCCATCAGAGGCATTCGTTGAATATAAGTAGTATTTTTCATTATACAAAAGAACAAACGGATCTGCTGCATTAGTGCATATCGGATTTATATAATTTTTACCCATGAATGTCATCCCTTTTAGCTTTGTTGGGTTCATTATATCACACCTGTAATTACAGTTTCAATACGTGTTTCGACAACTTGTTGGACAAAAACGACTTTTGCTTTTTGTTTGTTCTATACAGAAAAAAATCGTTTAAAGCATTGCTTTAAACGATTTTTTAGATGGATTCAAGATTTGTAATTATTCGGTTTATCCTGCCTTTTCAAGCATGTTTTCGATAAATATTCCGTAACCGCGACAAGGATCGTTTACTAAAACATGGGTTACGGCACCGATTAGTTTACCATTCTGAATAATAGGTGAACCACTCATTCCCTGTACGATACCGCCGGTTTTTGAAATTAGATTTTTATCTGTAATTTTAATTAACATATTTTTGGTATCCTTTTCCGAATCAGGGTAAATTTTTAATATTTCAATTGAATATTCCGAAACATTATCCCCTTCAATATTGGATAAAATAACAGCAGGACCTTCCTTTATTTCTGAACTTTTTGCAACAGGAAATTCCTTGCTGTTAAAAATATCCAAATTATTTAAAACCGTTCCGAAAATTCCGGAATTTGTGTTACTGAAAATCACGCCATAGTCTTCCTTTGAATTATATTCTCCCTCAAGCTCACCCGGAGTTCCAACTTCTCCGCGTTTTACGTCTATAACGGTTGACTCCATAACCGAGCCTTCCTTTAATGGAATTAAAACATTTGACTGAGTGTCACAAATTCCATGCCCCAGAGCACCGAAGGTTTTGCTCTCAGGGTCGTAGAAGGTGATAGTTCCGATCCCTGCCATACTGTCGCGTATCCAGATGCCAATCTTTTTCTCGCCACTTTTATTTTGCGCAGGAGTCACTTTTATATCCTGCTCTTTGCCTTCTCTCAGAACGGTGAGTGTAATTTCAGATGCTTTTGAGTTTACGATTTTATCATGAAAATCGTGACTTTCGCAAATTTTTTCGCCGTTTATTTTTGTTATGATGTCGCCCTCGCAAATTCCGGCGGTGTTTGCGGGGTTTATAGTGCCGGTGCTTGTTTCGATGTCACTTGTGCCGAGCACTACGATTCCATCAGCGTGCATTTTAATTCCCGTCGTGTGCCCTATGGGAATGAGAGTATCTGCTGAAAGTGCAAATGCCGGGGTTAAAAAAATAAAAATTGAAATAATAAATGAAACTGCTTTTTTAATAATACCACTCCTTTCGTATTTAATATGCTCAAAATCAGAAAAGCTAGGAGTGGCAAAACTATGGTTGTATTCCAATGTAAAATGTGCAAAGTACGATGAGTAAATGAATTTTAAAAAACAAACTGTAAAAAAATAAAAAAATGAGCAGAGATATCTGCTCATTCACCGCGGTATTTTCGCCGAGTTGCCATTCCACCGCGCAAATGTCTTTGCGCTTTGTTTTCATCAAGTACTCGCTTGACTGCGAGATATAACTCATAATCAAGAGATTGAAGTCGCTCTGCAATGTCCTTGTGCACGGTAGATTTCGATATGTAAAATTTTTTAGCTGCTTCTCTCACGGTGCTTTTGTTTTCGATTACGTAATTTGCGAGGTCATACACTCGCTCCTCTATATATGTATTAGCCAAAAGGTTACGCCCCCCTGCCATAAACTTACAAAATAAGTTTATGACTTTGCACTATAAAGTATGACAGCGCAAACTTTGCATATTTCGCGAAAAGCAATTTGAATAATTATAGAATATGTGTTGCATTTTATCTATCAATAAAATATAATTGAATCAAGAAAATAGGAGTTGATAGAATGCAAAAAGTTGCGGTTTTTATACTGCTCGGTCAGTCCAATGCAGTAGGGCATGGCATACCAATGGCGGACAGAGACAGAATAATAAAGCCCTTAAAAAATGTTTTCGGTCTTTCTAGAACATTAAACCAGTCCTATGATAATAAAGAACTTAACTGGACCGGTTATACAAGTTTTGATATGAATCTCGCCGAGAGTCAGGATGATACATATTCGGTTGCAAATTGGCTTGCCAAAATGTGGCAGGATGAGATTGACAGAGGCGTTAATTTACCTGATTTGCATATCATTCACATAGCAATCGGAGCGCAAGGTGTAACCGAAGGATATATGTGGCATCCGAAACGCGAAAAGGTAATGAAACCGGGCAGAGTTTGGCGCGTTGATATATCGGCATATCCGTTCTGTACACACATTTTTTCTCTTTTGGAGGATAGCTTTAAGGCGCTTGGTAAAGAAGCTGAATACTACTCGCTTCATTGGCGCGGTGGTGAGAACGATTTTACGGCAGATGAAGAAAAATTTGCAGAAATTGAAGAAATTTACAACACGCTTTTTAACGGGTTTTACGATGCAATAGGGAAGAGGGTTCCAACCGTATTGCATAAGTTTTATTTTAACGCTCTGCATCCGAACGGTAATAAAAACAAAGATGCATTGAATGAACTTTTTGACAAATTTGCAAGTGAAAATGAGAATATAACCACATTTGATGTGCGCGACTGTCCGCTGTGCAATTCCGACTTACCGCGCGACGGTATTTATATGGATGATTTGGTGCATTATACACCTGAACTCAATAAATGGGCGGCGGAGAAAATATTAGAAGATTATAAAAGAAAAACTTTAAGTTAGAGGAGATATACTATGCGCTTTGGCATTGCAAAGGATATTATTACACCTGTAAAACCGACGAGAATTGCCTGTTCTGGCCCATTTGATAAGGATTACATTGCAATTCACGATGACATTTATGTTCGCATTCTGGTGCTTGATGACGGTAATAATAAAACGGTTTTGATCGCTTATGATTTACTGTTCCACGACCACAGCTTAAATGACAGAATTGCGGCGTATGCAAATGAAAAATACGGCATTGAAAAAAGCGCTGTGATTGCATCATATTCGCACGCGCACACAACACCTGCAGTTAAGGGCTACTGTCCGGGTGCGCATGATGAGCAGTATGAAGAGTTTTTGGTTGAGCGTTCAAAAAATGCACTTGACCGCGCACTCAGCATTATGTATGAAGGCACAATCGAATACGGCGCATTTGATGCAGACTTCAACATAAGCCGCCGCGGTGTCAGAAACGGAGAATTTGCAAATGCGCCTGATGAGAATTATAAGTGTGACAAGGAATTTTTTGTTATGTGCATTCGTGATAGCGACAATAACATTCGTTCTGTCGTGACAAACTATGCTTGCCACCCCGTTAATTATCCTGCAAAGCAGACGGTGAGTGCCGAGTATCCCGGAAGACTCTGCCAGCATCTCGATATGCATTATTACGGCGCTATGAGTATGTTCTTTCAATCTTCCGGTGCTGACGTTCGCCCGAAACCGACGGTTGATACGGAGGAGACAATTCCCGGCTGGCCATGGAAAAGTCTTTCTTTCGCTGAGGTTGACAAATTTGCGAATGATATTGCAAATTCTGTTATTGATTTTGTCGATAGTGGCAAATGCAAAAAAACAGAGGCTAGTATCGCCTCCGATGAATTTGAACTTGAGCTTCCAGTTGAGGGGAAACCTTTTTCTGAATTTGAAAAAATGTGGCAGGAGCGCAAAGAATTACCCGCAGGGCCTGAACGCAACCATGCCTGCAACATAGTGCACGGCGGATACAACAAATTGCTCGATAGCGTGTTCCTCCGTTGCCAGACGGTTAAGGTGTCTGATGATTTATACATTGCGACAATGGGCGGTGAGCCGTGTTATCGTGTTAAATGCGCGGTTAGGGAAGCGTTCTCCGATAAGGATTTCTGCTTTATCGGCTACACCGATGCTTGTGCATATATAGTTGATGATTTGGTACTATCCGAGGGTGGATATGAGCCGAATTCTCATCTTGAATACGGGCTTAAAGGACCGTTTAAGCCGGGGCTTAATAAGGCATACACCGATGCATTCAAAGCATCGCGTAAGAGAATCGAGAGTAAATAAAACGGGATTGCGCTTCGGTAGAAAGGAAATTAAAAATGAAAGTGTGCATAATTCAGCCGTCATACTCGCTTGATTACGAAAAATCAGATAAATATTTCAACTATGAACTTGAACTTCTTGAAAAATGCGACGATTCAATGGATATTATTGTTATGCCGGAGTCGTGCGACATCCCTTGCCTTGCTAAAACAAAAGAACAGGCGGAAGCAAGTGTTGAAAAATATAACGGCAAACTTCTTGAAAAGGTTTCCGAAACGGCTAAGCGTTGTAATGCAATGGTGTTTGTAAATGCGCGGTTTAAAACTGATAAAGGATACAGAAACACCACATATGCATTTAACAGAAACGGCGAAATTGTGGGAAAATATTTCAAGGAGCATCCTGTGCCGAGCGAAGTTTCGGTTATGAAGCTTGACAGCGATTACAGTTTTGAATTTTCCGAGCCATTTGTTATTGAAATCGAAGGAATAAGATTCGGATTTTTAACCTGTTATGACTTTTATTTTTATGAAAATTTTGCCAATATGGCAAAACAAAATCTCGATATTATAATAGGCTGCTCCCATCAGAGAAGCGACTCCCACAGAGCACTTCAAATTATGTCGCAGTTTCTGGCATATAATACAAATACATATGTGATTCGTTCATCGGTTTCTATGGATGAAAATTCCGATATTGGCGGAGCTAGTATGGTTGTCGCGCCGAATGGAGAGGTTCTTGCAAATATGCATAGTTGTGTAGGAATGGAAACCGTTGACATAGATGTGCATAAGAAATATTACAAACCTGCAGGCTTTGGAAATGCACCTTCTGCACACTACGAATATATTGAAAAAGGGCGTCGTCCGTGGAAATACCGTCCGGCAGGAAGTGCGATTGTACTGCCGGATGATATTATGCCATATCCGAGAGTGTGCGCTCATCGCGGTTTTAATACAATAGCTCCGGAAAACAGTATGCCGGCATTTGGCTCGGCAGTAGCTATGGGAGCCGAGGAAATCGAATTTGATTTGTGGTATACAAAAGACGAGGAAATTGTGTCGATTCACGACAGCAGTTTAGAACGTGTGTCTGACGGCGTTGGCGAGGTTTATGAGCATACATACGAAGAGCTTTTGAAATATGACTTTGGTATTAAATATTCTGAAAAATTTAAAGGTATGAAAATCATTAAATTTGAAGAAATTCTGAAAAAATTTGCTTGTCATACAATTATGAACATTCACGTTAAAACCATTGATAATGACTGTGAATACGACAGAGAAATTCTTGAAAAAATAATTGCTTTGATAGACAAATACGATTGCAGAAAGTATGTTTATTTTATGTCGGGAAATGATAATTTCTTAAAACTTTCAAAAGAAATTGCACCCGATATTTGCCGTTGTTGCGGAGGAGGCAAAGAGCCTTGGGATATTGTTGAAAGAGCGATTAAATACGATTGTAAAAAGGTTCAGCTTGTTAAAGAATACTTTAATCAGGAAATGATAGATAAAGCGCATGAACACGGAATCATTTGCAATGTATTCTGGTCAGATGATGCGGAAGAGACAAAAGAATTTCTTGATATGGGTATAGATACGATACTGACGAATGACTATAATATTATTTCGCAAATTGTAAAATAATTTTAAAAGAGGTTGCAGTCATATGACTGCAACCTCTTTTTGCCGCAATTCTTGCTTTGTTTATTTCTCATCGCCGTAAATGCACTTAATTGCATGAACGATATCTTTTCCGTAATAACCATCAACCTTCGGCTTCTTTTCACCGCTTCTAAGAGTTGCGATAACATCCTGCATCTGAGCAGTCATTTCGGGAACTACATCAGACAAGTCATGGCGTTTAAGCTCCTCGCCCTTCTTTGCATATTCAACAAACGGACCGTCCCAGAGACGCATTCTGATTTCGCCGTTTGTAAGATAAATTACCTGTTCATAGCGGACCTGAGTTGTGCAACCAATGAGGTTCATGGAGCCGCAAACACCACTCTCGGTTTTAACAAACGCCTGAATTGAATCCTCGCAGTCAAGCCCTTCGTGCATATGCACGCCGCCAACCGCCTGAGCGATATTTGAACCGCTTAAATATTTAAGTTTATCCATAAAGTGCGCGCCGAGGTTGAAACCGATACCGCCGCCGGACATTGCCTTGATTCCGAACCACTTCGGACGAGTCGGAGTGAAGTATTCGAGGTTTCTTGTTTCATAGAAGCCAATCATTTCGCCAAGCTCGCCGGAGTCGATAAGCTTTTTGGCATAAATAAGCTGCGGCGAGTATGCAAGCGGGTGACCAACCCAAAGCATAACGCCTGCTTTTTCAGCCGCATCAATCATAGCCTGGCAGTCATCTGAACTTATGCCCATCGGCTTCTCTAAAAAGATGTCCACACCCTGCTCTGCGCAGAAGCACGTAGCTTCTTTATGAAGCGCGTGCGGAAGGCTTATGAGAACGAGGTCAAGATCTTCTGCTTTTACCATTTCCTTATAATCTTTATACGGCTTAGCACCGGTTGAATCGCAAGCTTCCTTAAGATTTGCATCTGATAAATCACAGACACAAGTGATTGCAACATCGTCAATTGTTTTAAGACCGCGAATCTGCCCGCGGCTTATTGCGCCGCAACCAATAAGACCAACTTTAAACATAATAAAAAACTCCTTTTTCCATTCTCTTCGTAAACTATAACACAGCAAAATCATAGTGTCAAGAAAAAAGAGCAGGTTTTAAAACCTGCTCTTAAAATTTATTTCTCATCACCGTAAATACGCTTGACTGCGTGAATAACATCTTTTCCGTAATAGCCGTCAACCTTAGCCTTTTTGCTGCCACTTCTGAGAGTTGCGATAACGTCTTGAAGCTGGAGGGTCATACCGGCTACGTAGTCAATTTCCTTGCACTGCATCGGTTCGCCGTTTTTAGAGTAATAAACAAACTCTCCATTTTCATAGATGACACGAATTTCGCCCTTTGTTAAGTAAAGAATAACCTCATATTTGTGAGGAGTTTTCATACCGATAAGATTCATTGTACCGGTAACGCCGTTTTCCATCTTTACAAATGCCTGAACAGCGTCCTCGCAGTCAAGACCTTCGTGAATATGTACACCACCTGTAATTTCAGCGACATTTGAACCTGTAAAATATTTAAACTTATCAAGACAGTGAGCGCCGAGGTTGATTGCAATTCCGCCACCGGACATTGCCTTTTTACCAAACCATTTCGGTCTTTTTTCGTGGAAATACTCACCGTTTCTTGTTTCGTGCATTGAAATTAGCTCGCCAAACTCACCGGAATCCATAAGTTCTTTTGCAAACATATTCGGCTGCATATATCTCTGAATATGACCAACCCAGAACATAACGCCTGCTTTCTCACAAGCGTCAATCATAATCTGACAATCTTCTGAGCTTATGCCCATTGGCTTTTCTAAGAAAATATCAATGCCAAGCTCTGCACAAAGGCAGGTTGCCTCTCTATGAAGACCGTGCGGTAAGCTTATAATAACAAGGTCAAGCTTTTCGGTTTTAACCATTTCCTTATAGTCGCTATAACCTTTAGCACCTGTTTTATCTGTAACTTCTTTGAGATTAGCTTCAGATAAATCACAAGCAGCAACAATCTGTGCATCATCAATTGTGTCAATAGCGGCAACTTGCCCGCGGCTTATTGCGCCACATCCTATAAGACCAATGCGAAACATATTAAACACTCCTTGAAAATATAACTATATCACAACTATATCACAGTAAAATTTTGGTGTCAAGGTAAGAGATGAGATTTAACAAAATAAGAATATTTTATAATAGAATACGACAATTTCATAATAGAAATTGCCGCAATTTTTTTATGAATCTGCTTGATTTTTAAGTCGTTTTTTTGCTTCGTCTACGGTTTCAGCATCACGGGTTAAATACTTTTCAACAAAATTGTCTTCGATTTTTGTATATCCGTCAACAACGCCTTTTTCGATTTTTTTGTATCCGGAAACCACTCCGTCGGAAATTTTTTCTACACCTTTAAATATTTTTGAGCGTTTCATCTATTTGATCCCCTTTGTAATCGGGATGAGCGAAAGTAAAAGTAAAATGCCGAAAAGACCGATGACTGTGCCAAGGATTATGTTTTCCCAAACCATACAGAAACACATGCCAACGCCGAGTAAGAGAGCACCGACAATTCCGAGAGCTGTAATAAAAACTGCTCTGCCGTTTAAAGAGATTTTCGGCTTGCCCTCCATTTTTCTCCAGACGAGCAGTGTTACAAGTCCGAGTATTATACCAACTGCTCCGAAAATTATTCCCGGCTTGAATGCGTTCCATTCAGGGAGAAGCGCCATGCACATACCGAGTGCAAATAAAACTCCCGAGACCGTGCCGAGCATCATTGTAACAAAACTGCTTTTTTTCATAACTGTTACCTCCTGAAAATTTATTATCGCAACACTTGTTTTGTTATTGCGTTTATAGTATAATTGGGAGAAATCCAATTTTCAATCATCAATTTACAGACAAGTGTTGGAATAATGAGGTGGGAATTATGAATGTAAAAAACAACAAAAGAAGACGCGAATCTGTTGAAAAGATAGAAAAAGCGTTTATGAATATGTTGCAAACAAAAGAAATAAACAAAATTTCAGTAAGCGACATATGCAAGAAAACCGGTCTTAACAGAAGCACATTTTATGCAAATTACATTGATATTTACGATCTTGCAGATAAGCTGCGCGAAAAGCTTGAAAAAGATTTCGATAATGTTTTCAGCGATGGCGGAAGTCGCGATGCGGAGACAATGTTTACTCATATCTATGAAAATCAGATATTCTATAAAACATATTTTAGGCTCGGATATGCGGAGAAAAACAATGTGTATACATTTGATATAGAAAGAGCAAAAAAAGACTTTGGCGACAAATACATCGAATATCACATAGAATTTTTCAGAAACGGACTTAACAGTATTATTAAGATGTGGTTAAACAGAGGCTGTAAGGAAACTCCTAAGGAAATGGCTGAAATATTAAAAAGCGAATATCGTGGAAGAAAGTAAAAAAGAACTGCAACTTTTGTTGCAGTTCTTTTTTTACTTGGAGCGGAAGACGAGATTCGAACTCGCGACGTTCACCTTGGCAAGGTGACGCTCTACCACTGAGCCACTCCCGCATTGATTACTATATTAGTATAACATAAAAATGTTATTTGTCAATAGTTTGGCACGTAAAAAAACGAACTTTGTTTAAAAATTAACAAAATAAATTAAAAAACATAAAAGTTTTTGAAATTTTTTGTAAAAAAGTGCTGACAATTTTAAAATTAAGTAGTATAATATATATTCATAAAGTAATGTCTTTTCTTTAAAAAATAAAAGTCATGGAAAAGGGAGGAAAAACGATGTCAAATTGCAAGTGTAATTGCAACACAAAGCTTCCGAACATCGGAACCCGTGAGCAGGGCGAAGCTCTTCTCAAGGTTATTGATGAGCATCGCGAGCAAAAAGGTGCTTTAATGCCGATTTTGCAAAAGGCGCAGGAAATTTACGGTTATCTTCCGGAGAGAGTTTTAATTGCTATCTCTGAGGAGCTTGATGTTTCCTTGAGTGAGGTTTACGGTGTTGTAACATTCTATTCTCAGTTCTCACTTACTCCGAAGGGCGAGCATAAAATCAGCGTATGCATGGGTACAGCATGCTATGTTAAGGGTTCGGGCGATATTCTCGATAAGATTTGCGAAAAGGTAGGCTGCAAGCCGGGCGGCTGCTCTGAGGACGGTAAGTTCTCTGTTGATGCGGTTCGTTGTATCGGTGCGTGCGGTCTTGCACCTGTCGTTACAATCGACGAGGAAGTATTCGGTCGTATTACCGCTGACGATGTTGACGGTATTTTAGAAAAATATATGAACTAACCCTTCAATAATATAAGGAGGAACATAATAGATGAAAACGCTTGATGAATTAAAAGTTATTCGTGAGCGAGTCTATCCTGAGCTTACAATCCGTGAAGGAAAGAAGCTTGAGGGCAAGGTTCGCGCTCATGTGCTTATTTGTGCAGGTACAGGCTGTACCTCATCCGGCAGTCAGAAAATTGCAGACCGTCTTGAGGCAGAGCTTAAAAAGCACAATCTTGAAGAAGAAATTAAAGTTGTAAAGACCGGTTGCTTTGGTCTTTGCGCTCTCGGTCCGATTATGGTCGTTTATCCGGAAGGTGCGTTTTACTCACGCATTACCGAGGAGGATGTTGCTCGCATCGTTGAGGAGCACTTTAAGAATGGTAACGTTGTTAAAGAGCTTCTTTATGATGAAACCGTTGCAGGCGATCAGATTAAGTCATTAAATGACACAAGATTCTACGGTAAGCAGCTTCGTATTGCTCTCCGTAACTGCGGTGTTATCAATCCTGAGAACATCGAAGAATACATAGCTCTCGGCGGTTATGCAGCTCTTGGCCGTGCTCTTTCACAGTCAACTCCGGAGGAGACGATTGAGAAGATTAAAGCATCAAACATCCGTGGCCGCGGTGGTGCAGGCTTCCCGACAGGCCTTAAGTGGCAGTTTGCAGCAGCATCCAAGAATGATCAGAAATACGTTTGCTGTAACGCTGACGAAGGTGTCCCTGGTGCATTTATGGACCGTTCAATCCTTGAGGGTGACCCGCACAGCATTATCGAGGCTATGGAAATTGCAGGTTACTGTATCGGCGCAAATCAGGGCTTTGTTTACGTTCGTGCAGAGTATCCGATTGCAGTTCATCGCCTTGAGATTGCATTACAGCAGGCTCGCGAGTATGGAATGCTCGGTAAGAACATTTTCGGAACAGGATTTGATTTTGATATCGAAATCCGCTTAGGTGCAGGAGCGTTCGTTTGCGGTGAAGAAACTGCTCTTATGACCTCGATTGAAGGTCATCGCGGTGAGCCGAGACCGAGACCACCGTTCCCGGCAGTTAAGGGTCTCTTTGATAAGCCGACTACATTAAATAACGTTGAAACTTTAGCTAACATTCCGTGGATTTTACTCCACGGCGTTGATGAGTTCTTAAAGATTGGTACTGAGAAGTCCAAGGGTACAAAGGTATTCGCGCTCGCCGGCTAGGTTGTTAATACCGGTCTCGTTGAGGTTCCGATGGGTATTACCCTCCGCGAAATCGTTGAAGAAATCGGTGGCGGCTGCCCGAACGGTAAGAAGTTTAAAGCTGCTCAGACCGGTGGTCCTTCCGGCGGTTGTATCCCGGCTGACCTTATTGATACAAAGATTGACTACGATTCACTTGCTGCAATCGGTTCAATGATGGGCTCCGGTGGTCTTATTGTTATGGATGAGGACAACTGTATGGTTGACATTGCTAAGTTCTTCCTTGAATTTACAGTTGATGAGTCCTGCGGTAAGTGTGCTCCGTGCCGTATTGGTACAAAGCGCATCTACGAGATCTTAGAGAAGATTACAAGCGGTCGCGGAACTCTTGAGGATATTGATTTACTCGAAGAGCTCTGTAATCACGTTAAGTCATCATCTCTCTGTGCTCTCGGTCAGACAGCTCCGAACCCGGTGCTTTCAACTCTTAAATACTTCCGTGACGAGTATATCGCTCACGTTGTTGATAAGAAGTGCCCTGCAGGCGTATGTAAGGCTCTTATGCAGTACAAGATTGTTGCTGATAAGTGTAAGGGCTGTACCGCTTGTAAGCGTGCTTGCCCGGTTGGTGCAATTTCCGGTGAAGTAAAGATGCCACATGAAATTGATCCGGCTAAGTGTATCAAGTGTGGCGCTTGTATGGAAAAATGCCGCTTCGGCGCAATAGTAAAGGAATAAGGGAGGGCTTGTGATTATGAATACTGTAACACTTAAAATTAACGGTGTGGAAGTTCAGGCTCCTGAAGGCTCTACCATTTTAGAGGCTGCGCGCATTGCAGGCATCGAAATTCCTACACTCTGCTATTTAAAAGAAGTAAATGAAATCGGCGCTTGCCGCATCTGTGTTGTTGAAGTTAAAGGCGCAAGAAGCCTTGTTGCATCTTGCGTATACCCGATAAACGAGGGTATGGAAGTGTTTACAAACACTCCGAAGGTTATCCAGTCACGTAAGATGACATTAGAACTCATTTTATCAAATCACCGTATGCATTGCCTTACTTGTAAGCGCAATCAGAACTGTGAATTGCAGAAGCTCGCACGCGATTTTGGTATTGAAACCGTTCGCTACGGCGATAAAAACATGAAGCCGGATATTGAGGATAGCGCAGCACATCTTGTTCGCGATAACTCCAAGTGTGTTCTTTGCCGTCGTTGTGTAAATATGTGCGGTAAGATTCAGGCGGCAGGTGTTATTGGTCCGAGTGAGCGTGGTTTTGCAACTCATATTTGCTCACCGTTTGAGAAGCCGCTTAACAATGTTCCGTGTGTATCCTGCGGTCAGTGTATCGTTGTTTGTCCGACCGGTGCTCTCACCGAAAAGGATGATACTCATAAGGTTTGGGCTGCTCTTAATGATCCATCAAAGCACGTTGTTATTGCTCCGGCTCCGTCAATTCGTGTAACACTTGGCGAGTGCTTTGGTATGCCGGTCGGTACAAATGTTGAAGGTAAGATGGTTGCAGCAATGCGCCGCTTAGGATTTGATAAGGTATTTGATGTTGATACGGCAGCTGACCTCACAATTATGGAAGAGGGAACTGAGTTTATTGAAAGACTTAATGGCAAGGGGCCGCTTCCGCTTATCACATCTTGCTCACCGGGCTGGATTCGTTTCTGCGAGCAGTTCTTCCCGGATTTTATTCCGAATTTATCTTCCTGCAAGTCGCCACAGCAGATGTACGGCGCAATGACAAAGACTTACTATGCTGAAAAGGCGGGAATTGACCCGAAGGATATCGTAACTGTTTCAGTTATGCCGTGTACTGCTAAAAAGTACGAGGTAGGTCGTGACGATCAGGCGGCAGCAGGTGTTCCGGATGTTGATATCGCGCTCACAACACGTGAGTTTGCAGATATGATTAAGACTGCAGGCATTATGTTTGATAAATTACCGGATGAAGAGTTTGACCCGGCATTTGGCGTATCAACAGGTGCATCTGTAATCTTTGGTACAACAGGCGGCGTTATGGAGGCTGCTCTCCGTACTGTTGTTGAAAAGGTTTCGGGCAAGGAGCTTGAAAGTGTTGACTTCACTGCAGTTCGCGGTTTAGAAGGTATTAAGGAAGCTGAGCTTGAGGTTGCAGGTAAGAAGGTTCGCGCTGCAATTGCATCAGGTCTTGCTAATTGCAAAGCGCTTCTCAAGAAGATTCAGGCAGGCGAAGCTGAGTATGACTTCATCGAAATGATGGCATGTCCGGGCGGTTGCATCAACGGCGGCGGTCAGCCGATTCACGACGGTGCAACTCGCAGCTTTACTGATCTTCGCTCGATGCGTGCACAGGCACTCTATGACCAGGATAAGGGTATGCCGATGCGCAAGAGTCACGAGAACCCTGTTATCAAGAAAATTTATGACGAGTATCTTGGTGCACCGGGTGCGCACAAGGCACACGAAATTTTACACACTTCATACCAGGCTCGCGAAAAGTATCCTGTTGAAGACTAATGAATAAATAAAAATCCCGTTGGAGCAATCCAACGGGATTTTTTACTTTTAAAGCGGAAGAGAGAAATAGAATTCTGTTTCTCCATTTGACGATTGCGCGCCGACATTTCCCTTGTGCTGGTTTATAATTGTTTTCACAATGTAAAGTCCTAGACCTAAGCCTGATTTATCATTTCCGCGTGAACGATCGGTTTTATGGAATCGTTCAAAAACGTGCGGAAGTTCGTTTTCGGGAATTTCAACACCATAGTTTTTGATTGAAAACCAGAGTTTACCGTGATTTGCAGACACATCAATTGTTATTGTTCCGTTTTCTTGGGTAAACTTCATTGCGTTTTCAATTAAATTATAAACTGCCTGGAATATCGCATCTGCATTTGCAAAAACTTCGATTGAATCGTGAGAAAAATTGACATCAAGGTTCAAATTCTTTTCTTCAATTTTTTGTTCAAAACCAATGATGACTCGACGTACCTGCTCGCAAAAGTCATATTTTGTTGCGCCAGCAAGTAAATCTTCCGACTGAAGTCGTGTGATGTTAAGCATTCTGCTTACTAAGCGAGAAAGACGTTTCACTTCACTTGAAATGATTTCTAAGTATTTGCGTTCGTTCTCGGGAGGAATAACGCCATCTAAAATGCCATCGACATAGCCGCCGATTGAAGTCATAGGAGAACGAAGTTCATGTGAAACATTTGCAATGAAGCTTGAACGTAGTTCTTCGGATTTTTCGAGTGTATCAGCCATACTATTAAATGCTTGAGTGAGCTCGCCGATTTCGTCCTGGCTTTTAACGGGAACACGAACAGCGAAGTTGCCGTGCGCAAAACTTTTTGCCGCAGTTGAAATTTGCTTGATCGGCTTTGTCATTGTTTTTATACCGATAAATGCCATAATAGCCATTAAGAGAAAAGCAATTATAGCTGATATGAAAAACATCCGCAGAATGTCCATAAGTAGCATCCTCATATCTGAAAGCGAAGTTGTAACATAAACACAACCCGCGATTCTTTCGTCGGAGGCACGATATGGCACGCCTACCGTAAAATTTTGCCCTTTATAAATTCCACCAAGTGTGCCGAATGAAGAAAAATACCCATCTTTTATTGTTTTATTTAATGTAGCGGATTGAATTTTGTGTGAAGAAAAAACGCGATGCATATCAGAGGTTGCAATAATTTCGCCATTTGAGTTGCACAAAATCGCGTGGGAACCGGAATCGCCGATTGTTGTGGATAAGAGCATTTGGAATGTTTGCTGTCGGATTGATGAGAACTGAGACATAACCTCCGTCGTCATATTCGAGACACGAGTCGCAACCATTTCAAGAGAACGTTCTTTTTCGGCTAATGAGTACTTATAAACTTGTGTTGACAAGCTTAGTCCCAACACAATAAAGCTTGCCAAAACAAGAAGCCAGCCAAATAAGAAGTATTTTAAAAAGAAGCTTCTTCTCATTATTCACCTGTACTTTCGAATTTATAGCCTACACCCCAGACGGTTTTAAGTGACCATTTGTCGCTGACACCGTCTATTTTTTCGCGAAGTCTTTTAACGTGCACATCAACGGTTCTTGAATCGCCGAAGTACTCAAAACCCCAAACGTCGTCAAGTAACTGATTTCTCGTGAAAACACGATTGGGATTACTCGCCAAAAAGTTCAGAAGTTCAATTTCTTTTGGTGGCATTTCAACTTTTTTACCACAAATTTCTACTTGATACGCACTCATGTCGATTTTTAAATTTTCAAAGACAAGTACGTTTTCGGAAGAGCTGTCCTCCTTTTTTGGAACACGGCGCAAAACCGCGTGGATTCGAGCAATTACCTCTTTCATTTCAAATGGCTTTGAAATGTAATCATCTGCGCCCAGATTAAGCCCCATAACTTTGTCAAATGTGTCATCTTTTGCGGTGAGCATAATGATCGGCACAGTGCTTTCTTTGCGAATCTCACGGCAAACCCCCCAACCATCCAGCTTTGGAAGCATTATATCGAGCAATATAAGTTCGGGTGCGAATGCTTTAAAAGCATCCAGTGCAGTAATGCCATCCTGTGCGTGGCATACCTCGAAATTATCTTTTTCAAGATATAACCGTATGAGCTCTGCGATGTTAACGTCGTCTTCGACGACAAGAATTTTCGTTTTCATTTAGGACACCTCCTGTAAATTATATTATACACCATATTAAATTTCAATAGTGAATAATTTGTAAATCCGTAGAATTAAAATTTAAAACAAAGTGAGGGTAAAAAAGCCGAAAAGACTGTAAAATACAGTCTTTTTTTGTTTTTTATTTATAT
>JAZNOR010000050.1:0-32197 GCA_045589235.1 Eubacteriales bacterium
ATCATAATGAGGAGATTGGTTTTTAATTATTATCTTGCAAAAATTTAATCGAGAATATTTTTAAGGTCGGTGTTCCTTCGTAAAAATTACAGGAGGTGCACAATGGCAATTACATTTACTTGGTTGGAAATTGTAATTACGGTTGTAATTGCAGTAATTGCCGCTATTGTCTTTTTCATCATAGGCAGCCTGCACCGTAAAAAAATTGCGGAAAAGGCTATTGGAAGTGCAGAGGAAGAGGCTAAACGCATTGTTAATGATGCGATAAAAGCGGCAGAAAACAAAAAACGTGAAACATTAATCGAAACAAAAGAAGAAATTCACAAAAACCGCGCAGAATTCGATAAGGAAATGCGCGAGCGTCGTGCAGAAGTTCAGAAACAGGAGCGTCGCATTACCCAGAAGGAAGAAGCGCTCGATAAGAAGTACGAAACTCTTGAGAAAAAAGAAGCCGCACTTGCGGAAAAAGTTGCTGCGAATGAAAAGGCAGCAGAAGAAATTGCGCTCTTAAAGCGCAGCCAGCTTGAAATGCTTGAAAAAATCTCAGGCTACACCATCGAAGAGGCAAAGCGCGACCTCATTTCATCGCTTGAATCCGAGGTTAAGCATGAGTGCGCTATGCGAATTAAGGAAAATGAAGAGCGATGCAAGGAAGAGTCTGAGCAGAAGGCTCGTGAGCTCCTTTCTCTCGCTATTCAGAAATGTGCCGCAGACCATGTTGCAGAAGCAACCGTTTCAGTTGTTCCGCTTCCGAACGATGAAATGAAGGGTAGAATTATAGGCAGAGAGGGCAGAAATATCAGAACTCTCGAAACACTTACAGGCGTTGATTTAATTATCGACGATACTCCTGAAGCGATTACATTGTCAAGCTTTGACCCGGTTCGCCGCGAAATCGCAAGACTTTCACTTGAAAAGCTTATTGTTGATGGAAGAATCCACCCTGCTCGCATTGAAGAAATGGTTGAAAAAGCTCGCCGTGAGGTTGAGCAGACCATCAAGCAGGAGGGTGACCGCGCAACCTTTGAAACAGGCGTTCACGGCATCAATCCTGAGCTTGTTCGTCTCTTGGGTAAAATGCGTTACCGTACAAGCTACGGTCAGAACGTGCTTATGCATTCAATTGAGGTTTCTCACATTGCAGGTCTTCTTGCTGCAGAGCTCGGCGTTGACCAGATGCTTGCTAAGCGCGCAGGTCTTCTCCACGATATCGGTAAAGCAGTTGACCATGAGGTTGAAGGATCACATATTTCAATCGGTGTTGACCTCGCGAAGAAATACAGAGAAAGCGAAGATGTCATTCACGCAATCGAAGCACACCACGGTGATGTTGAGGCAAAAACGGTTATTGCTTGCCTTGTCCAGGCGGCAGATGCCATTTCAGCGGCTCGTCCTGGTGCACGCCGCGAGAACTTAGAGAACTACATCAAGCGTCTTGAAAAGCTTGAGGAGCTCTCAAATTCGTTCCCGGGTGTTGAAACATCTTATGCAATTCAGGCAGGTCGTGAAATTCGTATCATCGTTAAGCCGGATGAGGTTAACGATGACCAGATGATTATCTTATCTCGTGACCTTGCTAAAAAGGTTGAGGAAGAACTCGATTATCCGGGTCAGATTAAGATTCACTTAATCCGCGAAACCCGCGCAATCGAATACGCAAAATAAAAGTTATGCAGGTGCAGCAAGAGAAAAAAGAAGGCTCTGTTGCACCTGTTTTTCATTAAAAGAGGAGGGCGGACATTGAATATTTTAGCAATAGGCGATGTTGTCGGCGAAGTTGGTGTTAAAATTTTAGATAAAAAGCTTTCGCAAATTAAAAAAGAAAATGAAATTGATTTTACCGTCGTAAATGGCGAAAATGCAGCAGGTGTAGGAATTACGCCGAGTATTGCGCATCGTATATATACCGCAGGAGCAGATGTTATAACTCTCGGCAATCATGTTTGGGGCAAGCGCGAAATTGTTAACTTCTTAGAAGATGACGGCTATATTCTTCGCCCGGCAAATCTTGCAGACATAGCTCCGGGAAGAGGTTACGGTATTTTTCAGGTTAAAGGTAAAATGGTCTGCGTTATAAACTTAATCGGCAGATGTGGAATGGATTTTGGTCCTGATAATCCATTTACTGTTGTAACCAAAATTTTAAAAGAAACATCGCGCCTATCTGATTTTACAATAGTTGATTTTCACGCTAATGCAACGAGCGAAAAAATAGCAATGGGTTATCATTTAGACGGAAAGGTTTCAGCCCTCTGGGGCACTCATACCCATGTTCAGACCGCAGATGAGCGAGTTTTCCCGAATGGTATGGGATACATAACAGATGTTGGTATGACAGGGCCTTTAAATTCAGTACTCGGAATTCGTCCGGAACAGTCACTTAGAATGTTCCGTGGAGATGTGCCGGTGCGCTTTGAAACCGCGCCTGACCCGTGCAGCATCTGCGGCGCAATTTTTAAATTAGATGAAGAGCTAAAATGCAAAGAGGTAATAAGAGTTCAGGTTAAGTAGGAGCGGTATTTATGGTTAAAATAATTCACGCGGCAGATCTGCATCTCGATAGTGCATTTACCGCACTTGGAGAAGAGCAGGCGGCATTTCGCCGCGCGCATCAGAGAGGACTCGTGCAGAAAATTGTTGAAATCGGAAACGAAGAGCAGGTGGATTTAATATTGCTCTCCGGCGATTTGTTTGATGGGAAAAATTCATATTATGAAACTGCGCAAACGCTCTCGGAAGCATTTGCGAAAAGCCGAGCACAAATTTTTATAGCTCCGGGCAATCACGACCCATATAACAGCACATCACCATATCTTAATACGCACTTTTCCGACAATGTTCACTTATTTACTAACGAAAGCATAGAAAAAGCAGAGCTTCCGAATTGTAATGTTTATGGTGCAGCATTTACCTCAATGTCATGCGAAAAAGCATTACTTGATGGTTTTGTTGCAGAAGACGGAAAATTAAATATAATGGTTCTCCACGGTGAGGTGACCTCATCGCCATCTAAGAATAATCCGATAAGTCGCGAGCAGATAGAGCGCAGTAATTTAAATTATCTGGCACTCGGGCATGTGCATTCCCATAAGGGAATAGAGCGCGCAGGAAAAACATTTTATGCATATCCGGGAACGCCTGAGGGTCGTGGATTTGACGAGTGCGGCGAGAAGGGAATTTTGATTGGCACGGTTTCTGAAAGTGGCGTAAATTTAGAGTTTCGCAAGATTTCACCGTATACTTATGAAGAAAGACATATAGATATAAAAGAGTTGGAAGAAAAAGTGCCGGAGGAAGCACGCTGTGAGGTTTGCAGAATAGTTTTAACCGGTGAAGCGGAAAATGTAAATTGTGAGGAAATTGAAAACAAGTTTAAAGACCGTTTTTATAAACTGTCGGTTATTGACAGAACACATGTGCCCTATGATATTTGGGCTGCGCTAAACGAGGATAGTGTTAAGGGAATGTTTTTGCGGAAACTAAAGCAATCCGGCGCAGAGGAAGAAGTAATAAATCAAGCCGCGGAATACGGAATTTCTGCAATTGAAAACAGGGAGGGCGCAAGATGAAAATCTTAAATATGTACGCCACCTTTGGAAAATTGAATGAAAAGCACCTTTCTCTCTCCGAGGGAATGAATGTGATTTACGGCGCAAATGAATCAGGCAAGTCTACATGGAGTGCATTCATACGCGTTATGTTTTACGGAATTTCTACTCGTGAACAGAGCAAAATCGGCCACTTGGCAGACAAAGAAAAATATGCACCGTGGTCCGGTGCACCGATGTATGGCAAAATTGAGTTTTTGTGGCAGAATAAGCGTTACATTTTAGAGCGCACTGCTAACAGGGCAGGGATTTTGCAAAAGGCTAAGATTTTTGAAGCCGATACGGGAATAGAAATAGATATACCCGAACCTGTTGGCGAAACTTTGTTGGGCGTTCGCCGCGAAGTTTTTGAGCGCACAGCATTTATAGCACAGTCGCAGATTGCGGTCAGCGCGGATAAAACAGGTGAGCTTGAGAAGAAAATTGTTGCACTTGCAACAACGGGCGAGGCAGATTTCTCTCAAACACAAATTATAGAAAGCTTAGAAAAGCAGAGAAGAAAAATTAAAAATTATAAAAAAGGCGAGCTTCCCGATATTGAGGAAGAGCTAAATACAACGCGTGAAAAGCTCTCTCGTGCCAGAGAAGAGGCCCAACAGTTAAGTGTGCAGAGCGTGGAGCTTGAGCGCATATCATCAGAGGAGCAAAAAATATCGCGCAGTATTGAAAGCTTACGAATACGCGATGCAAAGCGCATTCTTGCATATATTGAAAGCTGCGAGCGAGAGCGCGATGAGTGCGCAATTAATATTGAAGAGCTAAAAAAGGAAGAAAAAATAACAGCTTCACAATGCGAACAAATTGAAGAAAAGTTAAAACAATTTAAAGAAAAACGAGAAGATTATACAAACTGTATTGAAAAATTACAGGTAGAACAAAATAAATTAAGCAATCTCACACAGGTTAAAATCAATAAAAACCTACCGCTTGTATGGTCAATTGTGTGCGCTGCAGTACTTGGCGGAATTTCTGCCGTATTTTTAAAATGGTTCTTTGCGGTATTAACTGCTGCAGTTGCGTTTGTTATTACGTATTTTACCGTAAAAAGTACATATCTTAAGAAGAACGGCGTTAAAAGTTTTGACGAACTAAGTGCTAAAAATGATGATTATATGCGCACGGCGCATTATGTCGACTTACTTTCAGCTGAAAAAGAAACTGCAGAAATTGCAAAAAACCGCGCAGAGAGTGAACTGAAATCTGTTTTAAGTATGGTTGGTGCAAAAATTTCTGAAGCAGATGAACTCATAAGCTCGTCTAAAAAGCTTGAAGCAGATATAAATGAGGCAAAGA
Source organism: Eubacteriales bacterium (assembly GCA_045589235.1). Taxonomy (GTDB): domain Bacteria; phylum Bacillota; class Clostridia; order Oscillospirales; family JAAYXM01; genus RGIG7332. The sequence continues at coordinate 4,902 of JAZNOR010000050.1, forward strand.
TTGCTCTGAACAATCTCACCGAAAAGACAGCAGCGGCAAAAAGAGAAAGAGATATTGATGCATTAAAAGCACTTGCTGCAAATGAAGAAAAATTCTGCGAATATCCTGATTTAAGCATTGAAGAAATTTCTGCAAAGGCTGAAAACTTAAAGGCAGAAAAACAGAGAAGAGGAGAGCTTATTGCCGCACTAAAGCAAAAAATAGCAATGAACGGGTCTCTCGGCGCGCTTGAAAATAAAATTTCAGAGCTTGAAGAAGAACTTATTAAAAAACAAAAGCAGTATAATGCACTTACTCTTGCAATTGACACGTTTTCAGAAATTCAGACTGAATTGCAGAGCAGATTTGCACCGGAAGTATCCAAGCGTGCAGGCGAAATATTTGCAGAACTTACCGGTGGGCATTTCTCTATAGTGCAGATTAAAGATGCAGAAATGAATTTATCTGTCGCTGAAGGAAACACCACACCACCGCGCGGTATTTTAGAGCTGTCGGGCGGTACACTTGATGAATTATATCTCGCAGTGCGCCTTGCTCTTTGTGAACAGCTTCTCTCCAACGATGTGCCGATTGTTTTAGACGATGTTTTTGTAAACTTTGATGATGAGCGTATGAAAAACGCGATAAACCTTTTAAAATCAAAGAAAAATCAGGTTATAATATTTACTTGTCATACGCGCGAGATAACAGAAGCAAAGGAAAAAGGTCATTTTCACACGAGTATTTAAAAATAATTTTTTATAAAATTTGGCAATACTATTGAGTTTTTGCTAAAAATATTATAAAATAAAGTGAATGAATGTGTACTGTAAAGGAGGATTTATATGACCATTCAAAACGAAAACGGGATCATTGATATTACAAATGAAGTATTTACGCTTATAAGCGGTCACGCCGCAACAAATTGCTTTGGCGTTAAAGGAATGGCACAGCGCAATGTTAAAGACGGAATTGTCAGCCTTCTAAAGAAGGAAAACATTTCTAAGGGCGTCAAGGTTTCCTTTGAAGACGGCAAGGTTGTAATCGAGCTCCACATTGTTGTTGACCACGGTGTTAACATTAAGGCTGTGTGCGAATCGATAATGACAGAAGTGCGCTATAACGTTGAGCGACTTACCAAAGTTAAAGTTAAAAAGGTCAATGTTTGTGTTGACTCAATTATGGTCGACTAATCGGAGGTGCAGGATTTGAGAGAGACAATATCCGCATCGGAGTTTAAACAGATTGTTCTGTTTTCCTCCGCGGCGATAGAGAGTAATAAACAGCTCTTAAATGAGATGAATGTTTTCCCTGTACCGGATGGCGATACAGGTATCAATATGGCGCTCACAATGAAAGCGGCGGCAACCGCAGTTGCTCCGCAGAAATTTGAAAGCGTTGCAAAAGTAGCAGAAACAACAGCATCAGCGCTTCTTCGCGGTGCGCGTGGAAACTCAGGTGTTATTTTATCACTTCTTTTCCGCGGCTTTTCCAAAGCTTGCGCAGGAAAAGAAAATTTAAATGCAAAAGAATTTGCTCATGCGTTGTCAAATGGTGTCGATGCCGCATATAAAGCGGTTATGAAGCCGGCAGAAGGTACGATTTTAACCGTATCTCGCCGTGCAGCAGAAGAAGCAAAAGCTTTTGCTGAAACCAATAGTGACATTTTAGCTCTTCTTGACGCGGCTATTTCTGCCGCAAATGTTGCGCTTGATGAAACTATGGAGTTAAACCCTGTACTTAAAAAAGCAGGTGTAGTAGATGCCGGCGGTAAGGGATGGGTGTTAGTTCTTGGCGCAATGCTCGATGCTCTTTCGGGCAAAGAACTCGTTTTACCTGAAGAAACCGAGAATATTGAAGGCGGCGCAAGCTTTGCTGATGAAGATGTAGACATTACATTTATGTACTGCACAGAGTTTATTATAACTTTGAGCAAAGAGGGTAAAAAACTTGAAGTGTCGCGTCTTCGCGCGCTTTTAGAGTCGATCGGTGACTGCGTTGTTGTGGTTGATGATGAAGAAATAATTAAAGTTCACGTTCATACAAATAATCCCGATAAAGCTCTTTGCGAAGCACTTAAATACGGCGATTTAATAAATATTAAAATCGAAAATATGAAGGAACAGCACACACAAAAGGTAATTGCAGAAGAAAATCGCGCAAATGCGAACAAGTCTGCTGCACCGGAGAAGAAATACGGCTTCGTATCAATTGGTGCTGGCGAGGGTATAAAGAGCGTGCTTGGTGATTTAGGCGTTGACAAAATCGTTGAGGGCGGCCAGACAATGAATCCATCAACACAGGATATTTTAGCCGCAATTAATGAAACTCCGTCTGAAATCGTTTTTGTGTTCCCGAATAATAAAAATATTATTATGGCGGCTCAGCAAACGGTTGATATTACCGACAAGCAGGTAGTTGTCATTCCGACAAAGTCAGTGCCACAGGGAATTTCTGCAATGCTTGCATTTAATGCAGATGCAGATGTTGATGAGAATACCGAAGCAATGACCGCGGCGGCAGAAAATGTCAGAACCGGCTCAATTACTTATGCTGCTCGTGATTCTGAGTTTGACGGTCATACGATAGCAAGCGGCGAGTACTTAGCACTTTGCGAGGGAAAGCTCTCGTCTAACGGCGCAGATTTAAATGCGGTATCGGATGAGCTCTTTAACCAAATGAAGATTGAAGAAACAGGGTTTATTACAATTTTCTATGGTGAGGGAGTTTCTGAGGCTGAGGCAGAAAAGGTGTCAGCCCTTTGTAAGGAAAAAGCACCGAATGCAGAGGTCATGCTACTCGAGGGCGGTCAGCCAGTTTATTACTATATAATTTCCGCCGAATAAGGCGACTATAAAACGGCGGAGTATTCCGCCGTTTTTTGATTTAAGGAGGTGGTTTTCATGCACGCGGAACTTAAAAAGAATGTCAGATTTTTAAAAGGAATAGGTGAAGAGCGCGCAAAAAAGCTTTCAAAGCTTAATATTTACACGCTTTTTGATTTAATTTCATACTTTCCGCGCGATTATGAGGACAGAACAAGTGTGAAAACCATTTCAGAACTCGTTCCCGGTGAAAGTGCTTGCGTTAAGGCGATTGTTGCAATCGAGCCGAGAAATCGAAATATCAGACGCGGTCTTGATATAACAAAACTGCGAATAGTTGATGAAACGGGCGGTATCGAAGTAACCTTTTTCAATCAAAAATTTTCTGCAACCGCTCTGCAAGCAGGCGAGGAATATGTTTTTTACGGAAAAGCGTCTCTTGATGAAAAAAGGCGCCTTATTTTAAATAACCCCGAATATGAAAAAGTGGGAGAGACGCTTAAAACGGGGCGCATTGTGCCTGTTTATCCATTGACATCAGGCATTTCGCGCAATATGCTCTCAGCACATATACGCTCAGCACTTAGCATCGGTTTGAATTTACTAATTGACCCGATTCCTGAACAATACCGAGAAAAATTTAAGCTTGCACATCAGGTTTTTTCATACAGAAATATACACTACCCCGAGAATGCAGCTCTACTTCATGCGGCACAAAGAAGGCTTGTATTTGAAGAACTTCTCGTTTTTGCATTAGGTCTTGGACTTTTAAAGAACCGTCGCACACCGCTTCGCGGATATGCGATGAAAAATATAAATATAGATGAGTTTTATAATACACTTCCGTTTAAGCTTACGGGAGCGCAATGTCGCGCAATTGATGAAGCGATAGGCGATATGTGTAAAGAAAACCCGATGAATCGTCTAGTTCAAGGTGATGTCGGCTCGGGTAAAACAATGGTCGCGGCAGCGTGCGCTTATTTTGCGATAAAAAACGGACATCAAGCAGCACTTATGGTGCCGACTGAGATTCTGGCAGAACAGCATTTTAAAACTCTTTCAGTTTTATTGGAAAAACTGAATGTAAAATGCGAATTGCTTGTCGGCAGTGTAACTGCCGCGCGCAAAAGAAAAATTAAAGAACAGTTAAAGTGCGGTGAAATAGATTTAATTATCGGAACGCACGCGCTTATAAGTGAAGACGTTGAGTTTTATAATTTAGGTCTTGTAATAACAGATGAGCAGCATCGTTTCGGTGTCGGTCAGCGCTCAGCACTTACTGCAAAGGGCAAGAATCCGCATCTTTTAGTTATGTCCGCAACGCCGATTCCGAGAACACTTGCGCTTATTTTATATGGCGACCTTGATGTTTCAATTATTGATGAATTACCGCCCGGAAGAAAAGAAATTAAAACGGTTGCTGTGCGGGATGACAAGAGGGCACGTGCATACAGCTTTATGGCGGGTGAGCTTGTGCAGGGACGGCAGATTTATTTTGTTTGTCCTCTGGTTGAAGAAAACGATGCACTTGAACTTAAATCAGTTGAGGAATACGCAAATCGTTTGGGTAAAGAGGTATTTCCGCAGTATCGCGTTGCTTTCTTGCACGGTAAGATGAAAGCGCGCGAAAAAGAGGCAATAATGCGCGAGTTTTCAAACGGAGATATTCAAATTCTCGTTTCAACAACGGTAATTGAAGTTGGTGTGAATGTGCCTAATGCAACAGTTATGGCGGTTGAAAATGCAGAGAGATTTGGCCTTTCACAGCTGCATCAGTTGCGCGGTCGCGTTGGGCGCGGAGAACATCAGTCATATTGTGTTTTGTTTTCCGATGCAGATGGCGAGATTGCAAGGGCGCGAATGGCAGTGCTTTGCAAAACAAACGACGGCTTTAAAATATCTGAAGAGGACTTAAAGCTTCGCGGCCCCGGTGATTTCTTCGGAACAAAGCAGCACGGCGTGCCGGATTTAAAGGTTGCAGACCTTGCACGCGATATAAAGATGTTAAAAGACGCGCAGGAAACTGCGGCGGAGATATTAAATTATGACCGCGCACTTAAAAAGGAAGAGCATAAAGAGCTTGCAGAGCGCGTTGCGCAACTGTTTGCGCGTGAAGAATACGGCGATATATTTAATTAAAAAGGCTAAACGATTTCGTTTAGCCTTTTGACTTTGAAGGGGGTATTCCAAACATTTTTTTGTACTGCTTATAAAACCCGGAATAATCCTGAAAGCCGCATTCCATAGCCGCTTGTGTTGCGTTAACGGAATTTTTAATCTTTTTGTTCGCGAGAATCAAACGCTTTTCCAGAATGTATTTATGGATGGGAATATGCAAATCTTTTTTAAAAATATGAGCAAGGTGTGATTCAGATATGTGTAGTTCACTTGCAATAGTTTTAACGCTTAAAGGGTTATTTATATTTTGCGCGATGTAGTCAACAATCGATTTCGTTATCGGGTTAATATTGGCTTCCAACGAATTATTGTCTTGTGTTTTGATATAGACAAGTATCTGCGCAAACAGAGATTTTAAAAGAATTTTCTTTTCAATCGTTTCCAAGGAAAAGTCAACAAGTCTTTTAAGCTCTAAGAAAAGATTGTTTACCGTTTCATCGCGTATTAAGGATATTCCACTCATTTTTTTCTCTATAATTTCATCAAGCTCGGAAACATTTTCAAAATTAAACACACATCTGCAATAGTCTTTTTCATCACCCGACACAACAAAGCAGTGAAAGGTTTCTTTTGGTATAATAACAATTGTAAACGGGAGAAGTTTTTCTGTTCCCGATTCTGATATAAAGCTTGCATTACCGCCCATAAAAAGAAAAATTTCGTGATAAGGGTGTATTTCATTGCCGATTATATCGCGCATACCTTTGGCGTATTTAAATTTAATTTCATCTGTTTTTATGATTTTGGCAAATTCATCGTTCATACAATCACCCTTTTAATTATAACATAAAAAGCAGAAAAATCAATAATTTGCGCAGTAAAGGCAATTTACATTGAAAAAATATGTGTTATATTAGAATAGGGTGATATGTTTGAACTGTTTACTTGTAGATGTGGGGAGTACGTTTATAAAATACGGTGTTTATGATTATAAAAATATTTTAGCATATGATGCTATCCCGTTCCCTGAGCCTAAGATTAAAGGAGAAACAGAATTTTTAATTCCTGCTGAAAAAATCACAGAGAAAATTTTGCAGATTTTTTCAAAAACAAAAGATTTTAATTGCAAAAGAGCGTTTTTCAGCGTGCAGATGCACGGATATGTGCTGAAAAACGATGATATGTACGTTTCCTGGAGAGATAAAAGCGGTGATATTACCGATTGCAGATTTAAAGATATTGATTTTAATAAAATGGGAACATCTTTAAAAAATAATTTACCGATGGTAAAGCTTGCTTTTAAAAAACATAAAGATGAATTTTTTACATTAGGTTCTTATATAAGTTGGTGTCTTACAGGGGAAAATGCCACACATATAACGGATGCCTGCGCCTCGGGCTTTTATTATGCGGATTCGGGAAAGGTTAATGAATGGTCAGATAAGCTCATTATGCCCGAGGTGTATAAAGAAGTTACCGCGATTGGCACGTATGAGGGAACTGCAATATACACGCCGATGGGCGACCATCAGGTGAGCTTTTTGGGAAGCGGTGCAGGTGAGGATAAATATCTCGTAAATATTGGCACGGCAACACAAATTTCTTGTACTTATAATGAAAGCTACAGCGCCGGAGAATATGAAAGGCGCCCGTTTTTTGATTATAGGCGGCTATATACGGTCAGCGGCTTGGTTGGTGGCGATAAAATTTATTGCGGCGAGGGCAAGGAAGAATTGTGCGCGCAAATATTTGATGCAATAGCAAAATTACCGCCTAAAGGTGAGGTTTTACTCGGCGGTGGCGGAGCTGAACAGGTGTATTCTTTTTTAAGCAACGAGCTTGCAAAAAACAATTTAAAATGCAATCTCATAGAAAGTAATATAGGAATGGAAGGGTTAAAAATGATAGCAGAAAAAAACAGGGTAAAAGCGGGAACGATGCTTTCTGAAATAAGCTTTTGCAATTTCCCGATAATTGCTAAAAACAGCGGGCTCGATTTTATAATCATTGATAACGAACACGGCTATTTTGACTATTCGGATATTGCAAAGCTGATTGTTTGTGCAAAATTAGTCGAGCTTGAAACGATTGTGAGAATTGGCGATGCCACACGCGCACATATCACAAAGCTTGCGGATATGGGTGTCAGTGGATTCTTACTGCCTATGACAAATGCTGCCGAAGATATTAAAGAAGTTGTAAAATATGCAAAATATCCGCCGATTGGCAAACGCGGAGTATCAACAACCCGTGCGCATACGCTGTATAATCCGCCGTCACTTTGCGAATATATGGAATCAGCAAATGAAAAAATGAAGATATACGCGCAGATTGAAACGAAAAGCGGTGTGGAAAACATAGATGAAATATTAGCAGTAGAGGGCGTTTACGGAATATTTATCGGCCCGAATGACTTATCGGTTGATTTAAATTGTATTTCTGATAAAGCCGTTCTTAAAAAAGCAATAGAAAAAATTGCGAAAGCTGCAAATAAAGCAGGAAAACCGTTTGGTATCATAACAGGAAATCGCGAGCTTATTGAGCTTTCGATGAAAAACAACGTTAGTATGGTGAGCAAGGGAAGCGAATTAAATATGCTGATAGACGGCTGCAAAAAAATAAGAAAAGAGCTTTAAAAAAGCGGATGCTTATGCATCCGCTTTTTTATTCGTTTTCTAATTCTTTTATTCGTTTTTCCATACGTTCCATTTGAATGCGCATAGCGCAAAGCTCCTGCGCAATCGGGTCGGGAATATGAACCTGGTCCAAATCTGAGCACGCAGTTTTAACGCCGCCACGCTTTACAACACGTGCAGGAACACCGACTGCTGTGCAGTTTTCGGGAATTGCCTCGAGCACTACGGCGTTTGCTGCAATTTTTACATTATCGCCGACTTTGAACGGACCGAGAACTCTGGCGCCTGAGCCGACCATGACATTATTACCGAGTGTCGGATGACGCTTGCCGGTGTCCTTACCTGTACCGCCGAGGGTAACGCCCTGATAAATCGTGCAGTTATCGCCGATTTCAGTTGTTTCACCGATGACAACGCCAGAGCCGTGGTCGATAAAAAGTCCTCTTCCGATTTTTGCACCCGGGTGTATCTCAACGCCTGTAAAGAAACGGTTTAATTGTGAAACAAGTCGCGCAAGAAAAAGAAGCTTGTGCTTATGCAAAAAGTGAGCAAAACGATGCCAGATAAGTGCGTGAACTCCGGAATACAGGAAAAAGATTTCAAATGTTGAACGAGCCGCAGGGTCACGCTCTTTAATTGCTTGCAAATCGTCTCTGAGTGACATAAACTTACCTCGCTTTCATAATACCGCCGCCGAGCACGCGCCCGTTTTGGTATAATACTACCGACTGGCCGGGGGCTGCTGCACGTTGCGGAGTGTCAAATAAAACCTGCATAGAATCGCCTGAAATTTTAACGGTTGCAGGGGAAGCCGTTCCATTGTAACGGATTTTTGCATCGCATCTAAATGTGTCGGGAAGCGGCTTTTCGCTTATAAAAGTTAAATCTTCGGCATAAACTTCACTCGCATTCTGAACACCGTCCGTTCCCAGAATTACCGAATTTGTTTCTGTATCAAGACGGGCAACATATAACCTTTCGCTATATGCTATGTTTAGTCCTCGTCGCTGACCGACTGTGTAGTGAATAAGGCCTTTGTGCTTGCCTAAAATTTCACCGTCAGGTCCGATAAAATTACCCGGTGCACTTTTGCCTATTGCACGCTCAATAAAGCCTGCATAGTCATTGTCAGGAATAAAACAAATTTCCTGACTGTCTTTTTTATTTGAAACCGAAAGCCCAATGCTTTCGGCAATTTGGCGTACTTTGGTTTTTGGCAAACTTCCAAGTGGGAAACGTGCCTTTTCAAGCTGATTCTGTGTTAAACGGTATAGCGCATAGGTCTGGTCTTTTTCAGAAAATTCGGCAGGGGCGAGAAAATATTCTTCCCCGTCAAATCCGCGAGAAACATAGTGACCGGTAGCGAGTACATCACATCCAAACTCATCACACAAGTCAAGCATTGTGCCAAATTTAATGTGGTAATTGCACCACACACAGGGATTTGGAGTGCGCGCATTTTGGTATTCACCAATAAAATTATCTATAACGCAACGTTTAAAAATATCACGTTTATCCGCAATGTAGTGCGGAATGCCGAGTGTTTTACACACGCTTTTAGCATCATTAATTGAGGATGAGCAATCTCCGTGAAGAGCGAGTGTAACGCCGATGACATCAAATTCTTCGCGCAGAAGGTACGCCGCAACACTACTGTCGACGCCGCCACTCATACCAACAAGAATTTTTTTCTTCACGTAATCGCCTCCTTTTTATTTAAATTATAATATTGTGCGGTGCGCCGGTCAATCTCTCAAAGCCGGTTTCTGTAACTAAAACCGTGTCCTCAGTGCGGACACCGCCGAGATTTGGTATGTAAAGTCCGGGCTCAATTGTTATAACCATACCGGGTTTTAATATTGTTTCACTTAATTTTGAAACTGTAGGAGCTTCGTGAATTTCAAGTCCGACGCCATGTCCTAAGCTGTGGCAGATATATTCTGAAAGACCTGCCTCTTCAAAGAGCTTTCTTGATAACAAATCAAGCTCTTTTGCCGAAATATCGGGTTTTACCGCATTTACGCATTTATCCTGCACAGCTAAAACCGTGTTGAAAATATGAATTAATTTATCCTCCGGTGTGCCAATCATAATCGTGCGCGTTATGTCTGACATATATCCGCCAAAGCACGCGCCAAAATCAAGTGTTAAAAGCTCGTTTCCCCCAATTTTCTTATCAGTCGGTGCACCGTGCGGCAAAGATGAGCGCACGCCTGATGCGGCAATCGTTTCAAACGCGGGATGCTCGGAGCCCAAAAGCGCCATATAATATTCAAGGCGTGCAGCAATTTCGCGCTCGGTCATTCCAACTTTAATTTCGGGTAAAAGCTTTAAAAATGCTTTGTCTGAAATTTCCACCGCGCGGCGTATTAAAGCTATCTCTTCTTCGTCCTTTACTGCGCGAAGATCGACAGCAAATGACGGTACGGGAACCCAAGAAATTTCGGGATTTTTTGTTCTCAGGGCAGATGCAGAAAAATCGCTTAAATTTTCCGTTTCGTAATTTACTTTGCGAATGTTTTTGCCTGCAAGTATTTCGCAAATAAACGAATTTAACGAACCTTTTTGCAGAAGAATCTCAAATTCCGGTGCTTGTAATTCTGCCTGCTCGGTGTATCTTCCGTCAGTTAATAGTAGTGCATCAGCGCTTGTTATTATAAGTGCACAATTGCTGCCTGAAAAGCCGGAAAAATAGCGATAATTTTCATAAGAAGTTATGAGGTAGCATTCGTCAGATTGTAGGCTCGTCTGAAGGGAGAGGAGTCGTTTCTTCTTGTGGCTTTGATTCTTCGTCTGACTCTGTGGGTTCTTCATCTGTCACATCTCCTTTTAGCTGAGTGTAAACACGTGATAAAAATACCGCCGCTTCTGCACGGGTTGCACCGTTTTTCGGGTTTAACTTACCGTGTGAATCACCTGCGACAAGCTCGTTTGAAACAAGTGTTGCAAGAGCAGGCAGCGCATATGTCGCAATGTCGGCTTTATCTGCAAAGGCATCTAAAACTGTAGTATCGCTATCACTTTTCATATTCATAACACGCCAGGTGAGTGTAAACATTTCTTCACGTGTGATGCTGCGCTCCGGCGCAAAGGTTGTGTCGCTTGTTCCCTTTGCAATTCCGAGCCGCTTCGCGGTTGCGAGCTCGTTATAGTAATATGAACCAACGGGCACATCATCAAATTGTGTTGTAATTTCGGCATCCGGTGTGATTTCCATAAGGCGTAGCAACATAAGGATAAAGTCTGCACGCTTTATGCTACGCGAAGGTGCGAACTCAGTTTCAGATACACCGTTTATTATGTTTGCATTATATAAAATTGAAAGTGAATCCTTTGCCCAGATATGAGCTTCCATATCGGTAAACGGAAGCGGTTTAATGGGTTCGGGTCCGTCTATATTAACTGCTATTTCTTTAACCGTTTCACCGTGGCGGATTATGATTTTACCTTCTGACTTTACTGATGTTGCGGTAAATTCACCCGGTGCGGTGAAGCTTCCGATGTCACCTTCAACCTCCCAGGTTAAAAGGTCATTTGAGAACGAAACCGGGTCTCCGCCGGATTTGAGTGAAACAGGAATGCTTTGTTTTTCATCTGCCTTGATGGTTAAACTGTCAGTTGCAATGATTTCGTCTACTTTATCCAGTACCGTTACGGAATACGTACCGGAAACTGAATCTGCATAAGCTGTAATTTCGGCAGTACCTGCTTTTGACGGTGTGTAGAGTCCTGTAGACGCAATTTCACCGTATTCTTCATCGACATTCCAATAAATCTGAGAATTTATCGGGTAAGAGAGATAGTTGTCGTCAATGCCGCCGACAACGGTTGCAGTGTATGCGCCACCGAGTAACACCTTGTTGTTTATCATTGAAAGAATGAGCTTTGTCGGAGCTGTTACAGGCGCTGTATTTACTAAAAGTGCGCCATTAGCAACAGCTCGCGCATAGATATCTGCCGAGCAGTTAATCATTTTAGCATCGGTTTCGCCGAGTTTGCGCAGGGCAAATGTGGTTGAGCCGCCACCATCTAAATTAATTGCATCAACGCAGCCGAGGTCTTTCATAATTGTTGCCGCCTGCTTGTATGTTGCGCCAACTGAATATCCGCTTAAACGGCCGTCAACCGTATAGAAGACAACGTTACCGTCTTCTTTGATACCAATAACCGTGCGTGGTGAACGCTCGGTACCCGAAACGTCCTGAATTTCGCCGTCTTTTAAAAGCAGATAATTTCCTGCAATTGCAAACTCTACATCAGACCAGAATTCATTGAATTCAAGAAAAATAGAAACTTCCTGCTGTGGAGCGAGGGAAAGAAGCAAATCTTTATAAGTACCTCGTGCAGAAAGAACAACCTTACCCTCAGGGATTGGGGTGTTTCCGCCCTCTGCGCGGGTTTCTAATACCATGAGAGAAATGGTTTCACCGTGGCGGAATTCACCGTAATATACATCACAAATAACCTCAACGGCATCTGTTGCAGCTTTTGTGGATGTATCAAATTTGTCGTTATATACAATTAAGCTGTTTTCTTCAGTATGGCGATTGTTTATGCCAGAAAGCGGAGTCTTTTTACCGTCTACTATAAGAATTTTATTCATAATTGTACCGTGTGCCTGGCAGAAAGCGGTACCGTCTGATTTAATGCCGAATGCAACGGAATACTGCGGAGGAGTGGTAAAAATCTCACCATCCTCCATAAAAATACCAAACGGAACGCCGTGTGACATATTAAAATAGTCGCCGTTTATTCCTGCAACAACTTGCCCTTCTCCGAGCTCATTGAAATCAGCTGCCATACCGGCAAGCGTTTGAACACCATTAACGCGTCCCTTGCTCATTCCTGCGCGGAGAGATAAATATTCTGAAGTTGGGTCAAATTCAAGTGCGTGAATTTTCTGTGGTCCTACCGGTGAAGAAAGCTCAATGTTACTGTAGGTAGCCCCTGGCGCAACAGTTTGTTCACTTGCCTTTGTAATCGTGCCCCACGACCAATTTTCAAGCGAAAAAGCTGAAGCATTGCAGAAAAAGCACGCCGCAAGGAACAGCGAAATAATTTTTTTCATTTTACATCGTCCTTAAATTTAAAGATTTACTGCCACGGGTGCCCCGTGGCAGAGAAATTTTATTCATTACGTCCGCAGCATTTTTTATATTTCAAGCCGCTTCCGCACGGGCATGGGTCATTTCTACCCACTTTTTCAGCCTTTTTAACTGGTGATTTTTTAACTGTTTCTTCGCCCCCTGCGCTCTCGCCCGTGATTTTCGCAACGCGCTCACGCTTAGGAGCTTCGTTTGAAACACGAACAGTAAAGATAAGTCGAATTGTGGTTTCGCCGATTGAAGCAATCATCTCTTCAAACATATCAAAGCCTGCATTTTTATACTCATCAATCGGATTGCGCTGTGCATAAGCATTAAGCCCGATTCCGTGGCGCAACTCGTGCATCGCATCAATGTGATTCATCCAATGTTCATCAACCGTTCGGAGAAGCATAACGCGCTCAAGCTCGCGCATAACGGGTGCGGCGAGTGCTTCTTCACGCTCTGCATAAACTCGCTCTGCAATTTCAATTACATCTTCTGCAAGTTTATCTGCGGTATAATCCCAGGAATTTAAATCTTCAAGTGTGTAGTTAATATCTTCCGGCTTTAAGAAAATACCAACGTATTTTGCGCGCACCTGATCCAAATGATAGCTCTGAACATACTTTTCAGGAGCTACGATTTCATTTACACTTGAAGTAATTGATGATGTGAGCATATTGCGGATAGATGCGGTTACATCCTCGCCGTCAAGCACCTGTTTTCGCTGTGAATAAATAATTTCGCGCTGCTTATTCATAACATCGTCGTATTCAAGCACGTTCTTACGAATAGCAAAGTTTTTTGATTCAACGCGCTTTTGCGCGGTTTCAATAGCATTTGTGAGCATCTTTTGCTCAATTGGGGTGTCCTCGTCAAGACCAAGCGTTTCCATCATACCCATAATTCGCTCGGAGCCGAAGAGGCGCATAATATCATCATCGAGTGCTAAATAGAATCTGCTCGCACCCTCGTCACCCTGACGGCCGGCACGACCGCGGAGCTGGTTGTCGATTCTTCGCGATTCGTGGCGCTCTGTGCCGATAATGAAGAGACCGCCGGTTTCACGGACCTTAACAGCCTCAGCATCGCAAACTGCTTTGTGCTTTGCATAAAGCTCGCGATATTTTTCACGTGCAGCAAGAATTTCCGCATCATCGGTAGGAGCAGATCCGCCTGCATCAACGATTAAATTTTCATCCATACCGCTTTTGCGAAGGTCACTTTTTGCCATATAATCTGCATTACCGCCGAGCATAATATCAGTACCGCGACCTGCCATATTCGTAGCAATTGTGATTGCGCCGAGCTTACCTGCCTGAGCTACGATTTCAGCTTCCTTTTCGTGGTGCTTTGCATTTAAAACAACGTGTTTTATTCCCTTTTTGCGGAGCATTCCTGAAATAAGCTCACTCTTTTCAATTGAAATTGTACCGACGAGAACAGGCTGACCACGCGTTAAACAATCCTCAATCTGCGCGATAATTGCACGGAGCTTGCCTGCTTCATTTTTGTAAACAACATCAGGTAAATCACGGCGAATCATCGGCTTATTGGTCGGAATTTCAACAACATCAAGGTTATAAATGTGCCTGAATTCCTCTTCCTCGGTGAGCGCAGTACCCGTCATACCTGAGAGTTTTTTGTACATACGGAAATAGTTCTGGAACGTGATTGTTGCAAGAGTTTTGCTCTCGTGCTGAATGTCAACGTGTTCCTTTGCTTCAATCGCCTGGTGAAGCCCCTCGGAATACCGTCTGCCCGGCATAAGTCGACCGGTAAACTGGTCAACAATGACAATTTCACCTTCGCGCACAACATAGTCAATATCACGGCTCATAATACCGTGCGCACGAATTGCCTGATTTATATGGTGTGAAAGCGTTGAATTATCCGGGTCGGATAAATTTTCAATGTTAAAGAATTTCTCTGCCTTTTCAATACCGCGCTGTGTCAATGTTACACTGCGGGCTTTTTCGTCAACAATGTAATCGCCGTCGCCAACATCATCTTGCTGTTCCTTTTCGTTTAAGGATTTGACCTTAAGGCAACGAAGCGTTGCAACAAAGCGGTCAACAAGCTGATAAATCGCGGTCGGAGTTTCGCCCTGACCAGAGATTATAAGCGGAGTTCGCGCTTCGTCAATCAAGATAGAGTCTACCTCGTCGACAATTGCGAAGGAATGAATGTCGCGCTGGACCATATCGTCCTTATAAATTGCCATATTGTCGCGCAGATAGTCGAAACCAAACTCGTTATTTGTACCGTAGGTAATATCTGAAAAATAAGCGGCTCTGCGCTCGTCATTGGTTAAACCGTGAACAATAACACCGACGGAGAGACCGAGAAAACGGTGCACTCTGCCCATAAGCTCACCCTGGTACTTAGCGAGGTAATCGTTTACCGTTACAACGTGTACGCCATTGCCCGAAAGCGCATTTAAGTATGACGGGAAAGTCGCAACAAGAGTTTTACCTTCACCTGTCTTCATTTCCGCAATTCTGCCCTGGTGAAGTACGATACCGCCTATAAGCTGAACGGGGAATGCACGAAGACCCAGCACTCGGTCAGCCGCCTCGCGAACGGTTGCATAAGCCTCGGGTAATATGTCATCAAGAGTTTCGCCGTTTGCAAGGCGATCTTTGAACTCCGAGGTTTTTGCGCGCAGAGCATCGTCTGAAAGAGCCCGATATTCGTCTTCCATAGATAAAATTTTATCAACAAGAGGTTTAATTTTCTTAGTTTCACGCTCGCTGTGCGTGCCAAAAAGCTTAGTAATTAAACTCATTTTTAAAGCCTCCTAAAATCAAACTGCAAAATCAAGATAAGTATAACATATTTTATACATATTAAAAAGAGTTTTCTAAATATTTTCACGAAATTGTAACATTCACGATTTTTGTGGATTTTATAAAAAATATGTGGTAAAATGAGGTAAACAAAAAGAATAAGGAGAAAAGTTATGAGTATTGTTCGCGATGCCTCACTCTGGGAGTCGGGTAAAAAGAAAATAGATTGGGTAAAGGCTTGTATGCCTGTGCTCTCAACAATTGAAAAGAGATTTGAAAAGGAAAAACCGCTTAAAGGTCTCCGTCTTTCAATGTCAATACATCTGGAGGCGAAGACTGCATATCTTGCAATGGTGCTTGCAAAAGCAGGTGCCGAGGTAGCGGTGACGGGTTGCAATCCCCTATCCACTCAGGACGATGTTGCAGCGGCACTTCATCACGACGGATACAACGTATTCGCTTGGCACGGTGCAACAGAGGAAGAATATACCGCACATCTCACCGAAACATTAAAGCACTGCCCGCACATCATTATTGACGACGGTGGTGATTTGGTAAATCTTCTCCACAGCAGTGCGCGTGAATACGGCAAAAACTTAATCGGTGGTGCTGAGGAAACAACAACCGGCGTGCACAGACTTCGCGCCCGTGCAAATGCAGGCGATTTAGACTTCCCGATGCTAGCTGTCAACGATGCAAACTGCAAGCATCTTTTTGATAATCGCCACGGTACGGGGCAGTCAACCTGGGATGCGATTATGAACACAACAAACCATATGATTGCAGGTAAAAATGTTGTTGTTGCAGGCTATGGATTCTGCGGTAAGGGCGTTTCACTAAGAGCACGCGGACTCGGTGCCAATGTAATTATCTGCGAGGTTTCACCGTTTAGGGCGCTTGAAGCATATGCAGACGGATATCGTGTTATGTCGATGGATGAGGCGGCAGGAATCGGTGATATTTTCGTAACGACTACCGGTTGCCGCGATATTATAAGAGACCGCCACTTCAAAAATATGAAAAATGGGGTGCTTCTTGCTAATTCCGGCCACTTTGATGTTGAAATAAACAAGGATGAACTTAAGGCTCTCTCAGTTAATATTGAGGAGCGCAAGCCCAACATTGTTGGTTATACAATGGAAGACGGCAGAGTGTTAAATCTTTTGGGCGACGGTCGCCTTGTAAACTTAGCTGCAGGAAACGGACATCCGGCAGAGATTATGGACTTAAGCTTTGGTATCCAGGCACTTGGCGTTGAATATCTTGCAAAATTTGGACGAGACTTAAAGCCGGGACTTTATGACATTCCGACGCACATTGATGAAACAGTGGCACGTTTAAAGCTTGAAAGTGCCGGAATTTTCATTGATAACTTAACAAAAGAACAAACAGAATATTTAGGCAAATGGTAAAATAAAAAGCCACCCGATAGGGTGGCTTTTGGTTTTAATTATTCGTGGTCGTGACCGTCATCTGCTGTGTGAGTTGTGCTTGCGGCACTACCGCTGTCAAGCAAAGTTGATAAGTCGAGGTTATCAAACTCTTCTGTTGTTTTAACTTCAAACTTTTCTGCAATTTCGAAGAGCTTGTCGCTAAATGCTGATGAAGCATAAGATAAATAATATGTGTCTAAATTCTCGCTTACATAAGCCTCGTCAAGCGGGAGACGCTTGATGATGTGAAGACCGGATGTTGAAAGGCAAATATCACTTACTTCATTAACACCGATGCCGAATGATGTTTCTGTAAATGTTGCATCAAGCGGTGAGCCTGAATCTGCAAGAATACCTTCTTTGTTGAAAACATAACCGTCAACATAGGTATCCATACCCGGGTCCTCGCCGTATTCTTTAATAAGAGCTTCAAAGTCTTCTCCTGCTTTTGCACGCCCCAGAGCTTCTTCTGCTTTTGCTTTCTTTTCAGCAAAGTCTGCATCTGATTCCTTTGCCTGAATTACAATGTGGCGAACGCGAACATTATTTGAAACAATATCGGAAATGACAAAGTTTTTATCAGTTTCATAAATTCCGCCCTGGCTGAATAGAGCTAAGAAAACTTTTTCCTGAAGACGACCGTTTGCCTGAACATAATCAAAGATTTCCTCAGTCATACCCTGCTCATTGAGAGTTTTAACAAACTCTGCCTTGCCGCCGGACTGCTCAACATAAGAAGCCTTTTGCTCTTCGAGGTACTTTTTATCATCATCTGAGAGAGCGATGTCATGATCTTTTGCAAGAGCTTCAATAGCAATATACTGCTTTATGTTATCAAGAAAAGACTCCTTCATCATATCTCCCATTGTAGCATCGCCTTCGCCGGATTTCTGCGCAAGCAAATCTTTTAACTGTGTTGCGTCATAGCCGTATGAGGTGTATGCAGAGAGTGTTGTGCGTGCCATAGCATTATAAAGCTCGGCATTGATTGGCTTACCATCAATTGTTCCGTAGTTTGCACTCTTTCCGCAACCTGCAAAGCAGAGAACTAACATAACGACGGAAAGAATGAGTGCTAAAAGTTTAGTTTTTCTCATAAATTTCATTCCCCTTTAGTGTGGTTATTTACAAAAAACATTATAACATAAATAATATATAAAAAGCAAACAAATTGTAAATTTTATTTCTCATCTTGTGCATTTTTATAATTGCGCACAAAATCGCGTGCGGCACCAAGTACATCCGCGCCGTTTAGCTTAAGTGTTAAATACGGCTCACTACCTGCATTTAATAAAATTTTACCCTTGTATTCCGGAAGTGCGCAAAGCTTTGAAATACAAGAATACTCAGGAGAAACCATTGTAATTTTAAGTGAACTGCCCTTTTGAGAAATATCACATATTCCCGCACTTGCCGCATCGCGGCGAAGAAGAGCGATATCCATAAGCAGAAGCGTTTGTTTTGGAGGCTCGCCGAAACGGTCGCAAAGCTCATCAATTAAATCCAGACGGTCATCCTCATCAAGAAGTGATGAAATTCTGCGGTAGATATCCATTCTTTGCTCGGGTGATGCAATGTATTTTTCGGGAATATTTGCGGACACAACAAAATCTGCCGAACACTCCGTGCGTGTTTCATGCGGTTTGCCCTGCTCCTCATTTACAGCTTCATCAAGAAGCTTTAGGTACATATCGTAACCGACCGAGAGCATATGCCCACTCTGCTGAGCACCTAAAATATTACCCGCACCGCGGATTTCGAGGTCACGCATTGCAATTTTAAAGCCAGCGCCAAATTCTGCATATTCGCGAATTGCGGATAGACGTTTCTCGGCAACATCAGTTAAAATTTTACCCTTGCGGTAGGTTAAATAAGCATAGGCGTGTCGCGGTGAACGGCCAACACGACCACGCAACTGGTGCAATTGTGAAAGACCTAATTTATCCGCATCTTCAATAATTAGTGTATTTACATTTGTTATATCGATTCCTGTTTCGATAATCGTCGTGCACACAAGCACTTGAATTTCACCCTCGGACATACGCTCCATAACATCGGAAAGCTCGCTCTCGTCCATCTGTCCATGCGCTACGGCAACGGAAATGTCGGGAAGCATTCTAAGAAGTCTGGCGGCTACGTGTGAAATTGATTCAACGCGGTTGTGCATATAGTAAACCTGACCGCCACGCGCAATTTCGCGTCTTATTGCGTCGGCAATAACATTCCAGTCGTGTTCAAAGACATAAGTCTGAACGGGATGGCGGTTGCGAGGAGCTTCTTCAATGATTGACATATCGCGGATTCCCGAGAGTGCCATATTGAGCGTTCGCGGAATCGGTGTTGCAGTAAGTGTCAAAACATCAATGTTTTTTGACATTTCTTTAAGGCGCTCTTTATGCGCAACGCCGAAACGCTGCTCTTCGTCAATTATGAGAAGGCCCAAATCTTTAAATTCAACGTTTTTTTGTAATAGCTTGTGCGTTCCGATTACCAAATCAAGTCTGCCTGCCTTTAAATCGCGCAAAACTTCGCGGTTCTGACCGGGTGTGAAGAATCTTGAGAGCTGGGCAATTTTAATCGGGTAATTTGCAAATCTTCGCTTTGCGGTTACAAAATGCTGGCGCGCCAAAACGGTTGTGGGAACTAAGATTGCCGCCTGCTTATTGCTAAGCACGCATTTCATAATAGCGCGCATTGCAACCTCGGTTTTACCAAAACCAACATCGCCGCAGAGCAGTCTGTCCATCGGGCGCGGCTTTTGCATATCTTCTTTGATTTCTTGCGTGCAACGCAACTGGTCATCAGTCTCGCGGTATTCAAAGCTGTCTTCAAACTCTCTTTGCCAATTGCAATCTGCCTGGAAAGCAAAGCCGGGAGTATTTTCGCGCTCAGCATATAATTTGATAAGCTGCTGTGCGAGGTCGCGTGCAGCACCTTTTGCGCGCGCTTTGACGCGCTCCCAGTCGCCACCGCCGAGCTTTGATAATTTTACCGGAGCATCGTCGCCACCGCCGACGTATTTTGCAACCATATCAAGCTGAGTTACAGGCACGTAAAGAGTATCTGTTCCCGCGTATATAATTTTTATGTAGTCCTTTTCGACCTTATCAACAGTTATTTTTTCAATACCGGCAAAGCGACCGATTCCATGCAGGTCATGAACGACAACGCAACCAACCGACAAATCCTGATAGCTTGCGATTTTCTGGCGGTTCGATTTATCAGTGTGGCGGCGTTTTTTGCTCGTCTGTACTACCTGCCCCTCGGTAAAGAGAACAAAATTTTCAGACGGATATTCAAAGCCCGAGGACAAGTTTCCGGAGGTCAAAATTACCTGTCCCGGTTCCGGAAGTTTTTCGAGAGAGAAGTCTATGCCCGATGGAATCTCGTGCCGTGTCAGCGCATCTTTTAACATTTTTGCATGATCAATTTCCTTGCACATAACAACAATTCTGAAAGAATTTTCAAGATACGCGGAAATGTCAGAGCAAGCAACTTCAATATTACCACCGTAGCTCGGCAGTTGTTTTGCAACCAGATTAAAGAGCGCTTTTGGAGGTTTTGGATAAGATGCACGTAAAAAAGAATCTAAAAATAACGTGTTAAATGAGAAAAGTTTTTCAGATAAAGCATCAAAATCTTCCAGGTATTCACACAAATCAGGGGGCATGGTTTCGTTTTCAATGAGTATTTTTAAATCATCTTCAAACTGTGCGCGATAACGCTCGCTCACCTCACGAACTTTATAATAGTCGTCAATAAAAACAATTGCATCCTTTGGGATATAGTCTGCACCGCACACGAATTCATCATAAATAAGTGATAAATATTTATCCGCTGCAGGGAATGAAAGTCCTTCGCGCAAGCGGGAAATATCATCTGCAATGTTATTTTTTAAGGTATCTTCTGCATTAATTTCAGAAAGTTTTTCGCAAATAGCAGTTCTTTGACTCAGCGGGAAATAAGTTTCAAGAGATGGAAGAAGAATCGTTTCGTCTAAATTTGCAACTCTGCGTTGTGAATCAATGTCAAATTCGCCCATTGAATCAATTTCGTCGCCCCAGAATTCAATGCGCACAGGTGAGCGCATTGATGGAGAGAAGAAATCCAAAATTCCGCCACGCACAGCAAATTGACCTTGCGCTTCAACGAGTTCGACACGTTTATAACCAAAGTCACAAAGGCGCGCAATAAGGGCATCTAAGGAATATTCCTTACCGTGCTTTAATGTAATTGCACTGTCGATTAAAACTTTCTGCGGAAGTGTGCGTTGAGATAGCGCGGTTAAAGAGGTTAAAACAACGCCGCTAAAATTATTTGAAAGTGCGTGCAAGGTTGAGATTCGGGAATGTTCCCAGTCGTGCGATGCATTTTCAACGTTATAAAACGTGAATTCACGCGCAAGAAGTACAGCTGCAGTTTCTTGTGTTAAAACATCAATATCGTACGCTGCGCGACGTGCCGCAAAATCATCTGCAAAAACACAGACAATTGGACGGTGTGTTATTCGGCGCACGGCAGATATAAGGTGCGCCTTGTGTATATGGGAAATGCCGGAGACCACGATTGGGCACTCTCCGGCTGATAATTTTTCAAATATTTCCTTTGTTTCTCCTGCACTTTGCAGGAAGGTGGATAAAGAAAGCATAGTCTACCTCTTATGCGTTCAAGCCTCTTTTTGCGGCTTCTGCACCTTTTTCGATAAATACGCCAATTGCGGCTACCGCTTTATCAATTGCAGGAATAAGCACGCGCTTATCCTCTTCCGAAAAGGTACCGAGCACCCAATCAACAATATCATAATCAGGATGTGGCGGTGCGCCGACTCCGATTTTTATGCGCGGAAAAATATCGGAATTTAAGCGCAAGATTATATCTTTAATTCCGTTATGACCGCCTGCGCTACCCTTTTCGCGGATGCGAAGCTTTCCCGTTTCCATAGAAATATCATCGTAGATGATAAGTATTTTTTCCTTTGGAATTTTATAAAACTTTGCCGCCTCGGAAACTGCCTCACCCGATAAGTTCATAAAGGTCTGAGGTTTTAAAAGTAAAACATTGGCGCCGCCGATTGTGCCTTGACCGCAAAGTGCTTTGAATTTTAAATTCTTAATCGGAATGTTATACTTCCCTGCAAGAGTATCAAGAGCTAAAAAACCGGCATTATGTCGTGTTTGCTCATACTTATCCCCGGGATTTCCGAGCCCTGCAATAATCCACTCGGGAGGACCTGCCGGAGTTTTGCTCTTTCGGTCATTCTCCAGAAGGCGAAACAAATCCATTATAGACATTAAATTTCACCACTTTTATTTTTTGTTAGCACGCT
This sequence comes from Eubacteriales bacterium, assembly GCA_045589235.1. Taxonomy (GTDB): domain Bacteria; phylum Bacillota; class Clostridia; order Oscillospirales; family JAAYXM01; genus RGIG7332. Next base: position 27,095 of record JAZNOR010000050.1, read on the forward strand.
TTTTGTCGAAAATTCTTGCGGCAGCATCCTCAATAACTGTTTGGCGCGGACGGGAAATTGCCATAGCACCGTCCGGCACATCTTCGTGCACGGTAGTACCTGCCGCGATGAGTGTATTGCTTCCGATTGTAACAGGGGCAATGAGGTTTGAGTTGCAGCCGACAAATGCATTGTCTCCGATAACGGTTCTGTATTTGCCGACACCGTCATAGTTAACGGTAATTGTACCGCAACCCATATTTACGTTTGAGCCCATATCGGTATCGCCAATATAGGTGAGGTGCGACATTTTGCTGCCGTTTTTGATAATTGAATTTTTAAGTTCAACAAAGTTACCGATACGGCACTTCTCACCAACCTCAGAATGCGCGCGGATGTGGGCAAACGGGCCGACGGTTGTGTTACTACCGACAGAGCTGTCGTAAATTTGAGCATTATTCAATGTCACGTTATCACCAATGATGCCGTTACTTACAATTGTGTTCGGGCCTATTGTGCAGCCCTTACCAATTTTTGAACCTGAGAGCAAAACAACACCGGATAAAATTACTGTTCCCTCACCGATTTCAACATCATCTTCAATGTGTGCAGAAAGATCTGTAAAACGAACGCCTGCCTCAAGATGACGAACGATGATCTGCTCACGTGCAGCTTCGTTAGCACGAAGCTCAGCTAAACTATTAAAAGATTTCATACTGAATTCCTCCTTTGTAAATTTATTATAACAATTTAAGAATAAATTTGCAATTATAAATAAAAGAATGTATAATATAAAATTGGAAAGGTGGTGCTAATGTGGCAAACTTAAGTTTATCAAAGACAAAAGATGTTATTATTGCATCCAATGCGGCGGACGCCCTTTTGGATTTACACGATGATGTTGCGATACGATTATACATATATTTGGCTCAAAATGACGGAAGCTTTGACTTAGGTGCGGCACATGCGCGCCTTGGAGTTTCACAGGATAGAATTTCGCAGGCACTTGATATTTTAACAAGAAAAAAAATTGTTACTGCAAAGCAAGAGAAAAAGGTGCTTGACCGTCCGGATGCTTTGCCGGAGTATACGGCAGGCGATATTAAAACCGCGCTTGACGATGAAAAATTTAAATATTTACTCGAAGATACACAGCAAAAACTCGGTAAAATCCTGTCAACAGCAGATATTCAGGCATTGCTTGGAATTTACAGTTGGCTTGGTATGCCTGCAGAGATTATATGTATGATTGTAACATATTGTATATCAGAGTGTAAGAAAAAATACGGCGAAGGCCGTCGACCGACGATGCGAAACATTGAAAGTCAAGCAAAAACTTGGCATAATCTGGGCATATCTACCACGGAACAGGCCGAAGAGCATCTTCGCAACTTGGAATACAGAGGCACCAAAATTGCAGAGCTTACGCGCCGTTTGCATCTTACGGGCAGAGCGCTTTCGGCAACGGAGAGCAGATATTTAAATGCTTGGATTGAGAAAAAGTACTCAACTGAACTTATTATGGAAGCGTATGATATAACCGTTTTAAAAACAAATAAGCTTGAATGGAAGTTTATGAATAAGGTTCTGGAAAACTGGGAGACCGAAGGTTATAAAAACAAGTCCGATATTAAAAAAGAACCCGTGCAAAGTGCAAATATTTCCGAAGAACAGCTTCGAGCATATGAGCGCTTGGATGAATTAAACAAACAGTGGGGAAGTGAAGAATAAATGGCATTTGATATGTCGGTGCTGCGCCCGATTTTACGAGAGAGAGAAGAGAAAATAAATATAAAAAAGATTGAAGCAGATACGCGCAGAAATGAAATTTACTCTAAAATTCCGCGTATTCGAGAAATAGATATTGAGCTTCGAAAAACACCGCTAGAAATTGTTCGTGCGACATTTAAAGATAAGGACAAAGCGAAGGAGCTGTTACGTGCTTCGCGCAATAAAAATCTTAAGCTTCAGGCAGAGCGTGAGAGCTTGCTTGCTTCTGCGGGATATTCTAAAGATGCGCTCGAGGTTCAATACGATTGCAAAGTGTGCAAAGATACGGGATATGTTGAGCCGGGCAAAGCGTGTGAATGCCTGTTAAATGAATACAAGAATGCAGTAGTTAAAAAAGTTGCTGCTGAATTTTCGGTTAGTGAGAAAACGTTTTCGGCATTTGATTTGGAGCTTTATTCCAAGTCCAGAGGGAACTTACCGTTTTCACCGTATGAGAACATAAAGCGCATTTATGATTTCTGCGTAAATTATGCAAAGCATTTTGGCGACAGGACAGAAAATTTGTTTTTAACCGGCGGTACCGGGCTTGGCAAAACATTTTTGGCATCCTGCATTGCGGTTGAAGTTGCAACACTCGGGAATTCCGTTGCATACACTACTGCGTATGATTCAGTGCGAGCAATGGAAGAGCGCCGCTTTTATTCGCAGGGTGAAGATAAATTTGAAAAACTTAGAGCTTGTGACCTGCTGGTAATTGATGATTTGGGCACTGAGCATATAAATTCATTCTCAACAGCGACGCTTTATAATTTGATTAACACAAGAATGACTGCAGGCAAGAAGACTGTTCTGATTTCAAAGCTAACGGTTGATGAAATTGAAACAAAGTACGGCGAGCAGTTTGCATCGCGTTTGCGTGGTGAATATATAACGCTTTCATTTGTCGGTGAGGATATTCGTGGCAAAAAACGGGGATAATAGAAAAAACAAGAAGGAGATTTTTGGGTAATGAAAAAAACAACTATTCTTTCAGTTCTTTTCGCCGTAATGTCACTTGTATTCTTAAGAGCATATGCCGCACCGCCTGAGATAACGGCAGAAACTGCAGTACTTATTGATGCTACCACCGGTCAGGTGATATACGATAAAGAAATGAACAAGCAGATGTTTCCGGCAAGCATTACTAAAATTATGACGACAATTCTTGCGGTTGAGGAGCTGGACCTTGAGGAAAAGCTAACTGTTTCTCAATCGGCGGTTGATGCGGTATCCAGAAATGCATCGCATATTGCACTTACCCAGGGAGAGGAAATTACCGTTAAAGAAGCGATTTATGCTGCACTGTTAGCATCCGCAAACGATGCGTGCAATGTGCTTGCAGAGGCTGTAAGCGGTGATATGGAAAGCTTTGCAAAGCTTATGACGGAAAAGGCACGTGAATTCGGCGCAAAGAACACAAATTTCACAAATTCAAACGGTTTAAAGGATGATAACCACTATACCTCGGCTTACGATATGGCGATGTTTACAAAGTACGGACTTCAGAACAAAACATGGCGCAAAATGTTTGGCGAGCGAAGATACGAAATGCCGCCAACAAACAAACAAAAAGAAGTACGTTACTTAAACAAACAGCACGTTATGATTTTCGAGCAAAAGTATTATTACGAAGGTATTATAGGCGGAAAAACAGGCTATACCACGGTTGCAAAGCACACGCTTGTTACCGCGGCAGAGAGAGATGGAATAACGCTCATTGCAGTTGTTATGAAGTGCCCTAATAATATGGATAAATATGACGACACAAAGGCGCGTTTAGATTACGGCTTTGAAAATTTCGAACAGATTACGTTAAATGATGACAATATCGAAAGCAAAAAAGTTGAAAACGGAGATAAAACGGAAAAAGTTTATCTGGAAGATCCGGTAACCGTATTAATTCCTGTCGACGCAAAGAAGGAAGATATAATTTCATCAGTTGAAATTAAAGATGGTGAAGCACAGGTAACCTTTACATTGCCCGAAAATTCAGGGAATACCCCAAAAGAGCTTGGCACCTTTGAGCTTAACTTTGAAGCGCAAAGTGCGACGAAGGAAATAAGAACCGTGCCCAAAAAAGAGTTTAGCATATGGGGCGTTGTTAGAGTTGTTTTAATTGTAGTTTTAAGCATAATTGCAATTTTTGCTCTTTTTGTGCTTATTATTTATGTAAGAAAAGAAATTTATCTGTGGCGTCGACGTCGTGCGCGCAGAGCAAAAAGGAGAATGCGCAAATGAAGAAAATGAAAATTATAGCCGGCGTTTTAGTTCTGCTTCTTTTAGCAAGCTGTGGCGCAAAGGCGGAAATTAAATCGGACGAATCGGGAGATTATGTTCTTACATCTCAAATTGAAGACACGGAATATACAGAAATTGAAAAAATCGAGAATGCATTTCTCAAAGCGCTTAAAGAGAAGAGTGCAGCAGGCATTAAAGAGTATATGGAGTCCTCTCTTTCAATAAGTGAAGAGAATTTAACCCAATTCTTAAACAGCGCAACGCGTGAAGGCATGGCAGAATATAAAAAATATGATGAGTACTATTTAAACGGTCTTACTGTGAGCGATGTTTCAATTCGCGCGAAGAAGAATGAAACAGACAAGGACTATATTATGCTCACTCCTGCTGAAAAGGAAATTTACGCCGCGCTTTATGCTTCGGAAAATAAAGAAGTTTCGCAGGTTATTACAGTTTTATATTCAAAGGTTTCCGGCAAGTGGAAGATAGTTTGGATTGACACAACCGACCTTTCATATTACGGAAAGAAAGCAAATGACTATTATGAAATGTCCGTCAAAGCGCGAGAAAATGGGCAGGATATGCTTGCGTATATTTACGTTCAGATGATGTACAACCTATCGCAGCCGGGTAGGCTCTACTATTATGAAAACACCGAGGAAATGCTTGAATATGCAAATCAGATGAGCGTGTGGGGCGAGGAGAATTTCCCAGTCGAGCTAGACGGCGGCAACAAGGTTCATCTTGTTGGAATTGCGCGCGAGGATGAGGGAATAATTCCTATGTTCTTGTATCATACAGATGCGGATATTTCAAATGCTGATGCATTTAAAGCAGATGCTGAGCGAGCAAAAGCAGAATTTTTGAAAAAGTATCCTGAAATAGCAAAGAACTTTAATAAGATAACTGTTCGTGCAACGAATGTTGACCCACAGACAGCGACAGAGCAGGCACCGATTGAAAGCATTGTTCTTGATATGAAATAAAAAAAGCTGAAGGATAAAGCCACAACCAGATAAGGAAGTATTGGTTTTGCAGCCATATTTTCCGTAAATAGTGCATCAAAAAATGCCGCAATACGCCAGTATTACGGCATTTTTATTCTTTCTCTTAACG
>JAZNOR010000051.1:0-17256 GCA_045589235.1 Eubacteriales bacterium
AGAACGACATGGCTACGATCCGACTTACCGTTTTCGGTATTCTCTTTTGAAAGGCTCGAATGATTTAGATGCGTATAAAAATAAGCTTTGCTTACGCAAAGCTACCTTAATATTTCTTTTTTCACTACTACCCATTACTTCAAAAATCCGCACGCGAAAAAATTTTTAGTGAATAGTGAAGAGGTAATAATGAATAAGTAAAAACCCGCACACAAAAGTGTGCGGATTTTTGGCACGCCCGACAGGATTCGAACCTGTGACCCCTTGATTCGTAGTCAAGTACTCTATCCAGCTGAGCTACGAGCGCACATCGTTTTCACAACGCTTGTATATAATACCACATATTTAAGATAAATGCAAGAGTAAATTTTAAAAATTTTATTAAATTCTAAAAATACTATCCAAAAGTTGAAAAATGTGCTATACTATGTATCGGGCGCAATGCCCGATTACTTAATCAATCATATTCTGGAAGTTATCAATTAAGCTTCCGACCGCTTTGAGCGCGCGACCTGTGCTTGTTTTAACCATCTTCTTGCTTTTGCGGGTTTTGGGAATAATAATTGCGGCAGTTGTTGCGCCGACGGCGAGTCCTGCGGTCATGCCTTTCATAAAATTTTTCATTATTACTTACCTCACTTTTTTATCTTACGCTTTTAGTATTACCGTAAAAAAACACAACTTGTGAGGTATGTTGTGGGAAGAGGAGAAAAAATATGAAAAAATTTTTAATTGCAGCAATAGCTATAATTATGCTGCTGAGTCTTAATTCGTGCTTCGGCCTTATATTTAACGAGCCGGAAGAAGAAACAATAATTGATGAAACGGCAATTCCGCCTGAGACGGTGGATGAGCTTTATTCGTATTATAATAAAATCGACCGTAGTACTACGAAAGCAGAAATCGAAGCACTTTTCGGCGCTGGCGAGGTTAAGTACGACGAAGATGTGGAAATTTTTACAGCTTATAAAAACGAAAAGAAAAGTGCCGGCGTGAATATTATATATAATTATGATGACACGGTTTCTGCAAAAATATTATATTATAATAAATCTGCTGATTTAGTAAAATTTTCAAATGAATTTGATGAAGATAAAATCTCCGAGCTTTCAGAAAAAGATCCGGTTGCAAAAGCAGAAACGTTATTCGGCAAGGGACTTGAAATAGGATGCCAGTACAACGCAAACAGCCCGACCGGATATTCGAAAATTTTATCTTGGTTTAACGAAGACGGAAGTAATTTCCAAATACACACGAATAATGAACTTATTGCGCAGATGATTTTAAACGTAGCGCCTGATAAGAGGTAATTTATATGGATATTTTAATTAAAAACGGTCGCGTAATCAGCCCGAAAAATAAAATTGATGCGGTTTGCGACATAAGAATAGTTGATGGTAAAGTTAAAACGATAGCAGAAAATATTGCTCCAAATGGTGATTATGTGATAGATGCAAGCGGGAAAATTGTAGCCCCCGGTCTTGTTGATATCCACACGCATCTTCGTGAGCCGGGTTTTGAATATAAAGAAGATATCGAAAGTGGTACGCGTTCAGCGGCTAAAGGCGGAATTACATCCATTGCGTGTATGCCAAATACCAAGCCGGCAACGGACAGTGCTTCAGTAATTGAATATATAAATAAAAAGGTAGCTGAGGTAGGAAGTGTTCACGTTTATCCGATTGGTGCAATAACAAAAGGATTACTCGGCGAGCAGATGACGAATTTTTCTGAAATGAAAAATGCAGGTGCGGTTGCAGTAAGTGATGACGGGCGCCCTATTATGAATTCAGAAATGATGAAGCAGGCGCTCATAAATGCCGATACACTGGGAATCCCTGTTATATCGCATTGCGAGGATCTGGATTTAGCTAAAAACGGCGCGATGAACGAGGGCGACGTTGCAAAGAGAATGGGCGCATCAGAGATATCCACCGCTGCTGAAGAGGCTATGGCAGCGCGCGATATTGTTCTTGCATATACAACTGGCGCGCATGTGCATATTGCACACGTAAGCACGCGTGGCTCGGTTGCATTGGTGCGCGATGCAAAGAAGCGCGGTATTAAAGTTACCTGCGAAACCTGCCCACATTATTTTGCTCTTACTGAGGAAGCTTGCGAGAAACTCGGCACAATGGCAAAAATGAACCCGCCACTTCGTACAGAAGACGATGTGCAGGCGATTATTGAAGGATTACAAGATGGAACTATTGATGCTATTGTTACCGACCACGCGCCGCATCACCATGATGAAAAGGCGCGAGATTTCGAGAGCGCACCAAACGGAATTTTGGGATTTGAAACATCTCTGCCGCTTGCTGTTACAAAGCTTTATAAGACAGGTAAAATGAGTTTAAATGACATTCTCGCGTGTATGACATATCGCCCGGCGGAAATTGTTGGAATCAATGCCGGTGAAATTTGCGAGGGCGCAGTTGCAGATATTGTTATTTTTGATACGGAAAAAAGCTTTGTCGTAAAAGAAGAAGAAATTGTATCAAAGGCGAAAAACACACCGTTTATAGGCGAAACACTTTACGGTGCACCTGAATATACGATTGTTGCAGGTGAAATTATTTTAGATAAAGGTAAAATGAAATAGGGGGAAATTTAAAATGTCAATGGATTTACTCATTAAAAAAATTATCGAAAAGAAAAACCCAACGGTCGTCGGCTTAGACCCGAATTTAGACCAGATGCCGCCTGAGCTCATTGCAAAGCATATCGAGCAGAGTGGCGCAACTCTTAAGGCAGCTGCTGAGGCAATTTACGAGTTTAACACAGGACTAATTGACGCTGTTTGCGATATTATCCCAGCGGTTAAGCCACAGTCAGCTTATTATGAAATGTACGGTCCTGAGGGCGTTGAGGTTTTAAAGCGAACAATTGCCTATGCTAAAGAAAAGGGCCTTTACGTAATTGCCGACGTTAAGAGAAATGATATCGGCTCAACTGCTACCGCTTATGCAAAGGCATATCTCGGTGAGGTCGAATTTGGCGGCGCTAAAATTTCTCCGTTCAATGCAGACTGTGTTACAGTAAATGGTTATTTAGGCTCAGACGGCTTAAATCCGTTTATCGACTTGTGTCGTACTTATGACAAGAGTATGTTCGTGCTTGTTAAAACATCAAATCCGTCATCAAGCGAACTTCAGGATTTAACCGTTGGCGATAAGACAATTTATCGCACAATGGCAGAGCAGGTTTCAAAGCTTGGCGAGGATTTAGTGGGTGAATACGGATACTCATCAGTTGGTTTTGTTGTCGGTGCAACACATCCGCGTGAGCTTTGTGAGTTACGAGAGGCTTGCCCGCAGAGCTTCTTCTTAGTACCGGGTTATGGTGCGCAGGGCGCTACCGCAAAGGATCTAGCAGGCGCGTTTGACAAAAACGGTCTTGGCGGAATTGTCAACTCTTCACGTGGCATAATTTACGCTTGGAAGAAGAGTGGTAAGGAATATAAAGAAGCTGCATACGATGCAGCGGTTGCAATGAAGAAGGATCTTGAGATTTACTTTTAGAGTTTAAACCTTGTGGGTGTGTATGAATGGATAAAACAAAGATATTTCTAAAAGATTGCGCCTCTCATATTGGAGTGTTTTTAAAATGGAGCGCGATTGCCATTGTACTTGGTGCTGTTATCGGAGTGGTGGGAAGCGTTTTTTATAAGCTTTTAAGCCACGTGACAGAAGCGCGCGAGATGTTTTCTTGGCTTTTGTTCTTACTTCCGGTTGCAGGTATTATAATAGTGTTTTTATATCGTGTTTGCGGAAAGGGAGATTTAAGCACTGATTTGGTTTTGCTTTCCGTGCGCAGTAAAGAAAAAATTCCGCTTCGAATGGCACCGCTTATTTTTATAAGCACACTGCTTACTCACCTTTGTGGCGGCTCAGCAGGGCGTGAGGGCGCAGCTCTTCAGCTGGGCGGCAGTATTGCACAGGCAGTAGGCAAAGTGATAAAGCTTGATGAAAAGGATATGCACATAATAACAATGTGCGGTATGAGCGCGTGCTTTTCTGCGGTTTTTGGCACACCGATTGCGGCTGCAGTTTTCTCGCTTGAAGTGGTAAGTGTTGGTATTATGCACTATTCGGCACTTGTGCCGTGTGCGGTAGCGGCGGGTATGAGCGCATATACAGCTCATTTATTTGAGGTATCTCATCACTGGCCTGAAATTACTTTTATTGCTGAAACATCACTTCCGATGATTTTGAAAGTTATTTTACTAGGCATCCTTTGTGCGGCAGTAAGCTATGTTTTCTGCAAAACACTTGGCGGAGTTGGACACGCAGCTAAGAAATACATAAAAAATGACTATTTAAGAGTTATAACAGGCAGTGCGATAATTATAGCGCTTACGTTTATTTTGGGCACGCGTGACTATTTAGGTGCCGGTATGCCGACGATTCAAGCGGCACTTTCAGGCAGTGTCAGATTTGAAGCATTTATATTAAAAATGATTTTCACAGCAATTACGCTTGCGGCAGCATTTAAAGGCGGCGAAATCGTTCCGACATTTTTTGTTGGCGCTACATTCGGAGCGGCAATTGCGCCCTTTATCGGGCTTGACGCGGCATTTGGCGCGATGCTTGCAATGCTTGCAGTTTTCTGTGGCGTTACCAATTGCCCGATTTCATCAATGCTAATCGGTTTTGAGCTTTTCGGAATGGGTAATGCAACGTATATACTAATCGTTTGCGCGGTAAGCTATATGCTCTCGGGCTATACGGGACTTTATAATAACCAAAAGCTTCTATATTCAAAGTTTAAACCGATATTCATAAATGAACATGCAAGACATTAAAAAAGAGCACTCATATGAGTGCTCTTTTTATTTAACTAATTTTGTAAATGAATGAGGAGTCTTTGCCTCAAGTGTTATCATTTTATCCATTGGTGGGTAATAAAGCTCGATAAGACTTGCGTGAAGTGCAAGGCGAGCAATTGGAGATGTTTTCGCGCCATATTTTTTATCGCCTGCAATCGGATGTCCGATGTCTTTCATATGAACTCGTATCTGATTCTTGCGACCTGTTGCAATCTGAACACGGAGAAGACTGTATTGCTTTCCGGGTTTTACGACTTCATAATTTGTTATTGCAAGGTCACCTGTTTCTGCGGAGTAGACAAGATGCGTGCGCGTTTCGCGAAGACGCGATTTAATCGTACCGCGAGAGTCATCAGGTGAACCCTCAACAACCGCGGTGTATTCACGGCGTGAAACAAGGTCGTTCCACTTATCCTGAAGCGCATATTTTGTCTCTTCATTTTTTGCTACAATAAAAATTCCCGAGGTGTCACGGTCTAACCTATGCACAACAAAAATGCGCGAATTCTTATCTTTTTCTTTTACATAGTCGGTCAGCATGTGATAAGCCGTGCGCTCTTTTTCTTTTTCGTTTGAAATTGAAAGCAGCCCTGCAGGCTTGTTTATCGCGATTATATGCTCGTCTTCATAAATTATATCAAGCGTGTCATGTTTATTCTCACGTGATTTTGACCAAAGGATTTCAACTGTCATTCCTGCAGTAAGCGGGAAGTTGTGTTTAGTCTCAATCTTTCCGTCAACTGAAACCTGACGGTAGGTGAGGAGTGATTTTATATTATTGCGCGATTGTCCTTTTAAATTTTCAAGCAAAAATGGGAGAAGCTCTGCCTCGCAGTTTACTTTTAAAATAGTATTTTTTCGCATAATTTATTCCTCATTTCCCATATGGCGAAGCCCTTTGGGATAGTGATTTTTTAAAATTCCTTGGCTTACTTTGCCCCAACCGAGCGAGTAGCCTTTATATGTTACGAGAGTCCAGCCGTTATCACAGCTTACAGGCAAGGTTTCACCACGGAGATATAATAAAACCTCGCTGTCATCTGCATCAAATACTCGCAGAACATCATTTTTTTTAGATGCAAGAGCGAGCGCGTGTGACGGCTCAAAACGGTTTTTCTTAAGTGTTCCCAAATGCAACCCTGAGCGCACTATATGAAGTCCTTTCAGAGTGCTTGTGTCAATCGGCGTTAAATAAACCTCATCACGGATTACAAGGAGATCGCCATTTGGTTCGTTTTTAAATGTATCGTTAAAAAATGCACTCAATTCAGGGATTTCTTTTGCTGAAGCTCTTGGAATTTCGCTTTGAGAATTCTCGCCGATTTTCTTGAGAAGGGCAGCAAAATGACCTTCGCCATCACTTATGTGTGGCCAAATTCTGAAGGTGCCTTTGAGCGCATCATTTCCGTCTGCCCATTCGGGCCTGCCTTGTGATACACCGTTTATCTCGCAAGAAACAACTTCCATATCGAGCTCTGAAATCAAGCGTGAGACTATTTTCTCATCCTCATCCGGGGCAAAGGTACAGGTTGAGTAAACCAAAACACCGCCCGGGCGGAGCATAGCGTATGCACTCTGCAAAATATCCCACTGGCGAGTAGCACACATTGAAACATTTTCCTCGCTCCACTCGTTTACCGTATTTTCGTCTTTCCTGAACATTCCTTCACCGGAGCAGGGAGCATCGACCATAATTTTATCAAAAAACTCAGGAAAATATTTGGCGAGCTTATCGGGGAGAGCGCAAGTAATAACGGCATTTGTAATGCCGAGTCGCTCAATATTTTGCGAAAGTATCTTTGCTCGCGCAGGATATGGCTCGTTTGCCACGATAAGACCTGTATTTTGCATAGCGCCTGCAATTTGAGTTGTTTTACCGCCTGGTGCCGCACATAAATCGAGTATTCGCTCTCCCGGCTTTGCATCTAAAAGAACTGCCGGCAACTGCGCACTCGGCTCCTGAATATAGAAAAGTCCTGCATCGTGGAAGGGCGATTTTCCCGGACTAGCATCATTTGAATAATAAAACCCATTAGGTGACCAGGGAATGTTTTTAAGCTCAAACGGAAGAAGCTTTTGCAAATCATCTGCAGATATTTTGAGAGGATTAGCACGAAGAGCCAGCTTTTTATCGACAGAATAAGACTGCAAAAAGGCGCAATATTCACTTTTTAACATTTCTTCCATTCGGCTTAAAAAAGCGCTTGGCAAATTCATATTATCCCTCCGTTTTAAAAAAGGCTCGGGTTTTACCCGAGCCCCTTTAAGTTTAAAGCTTATTTGAAATACTTCTCGAAGTCGAGACCCTGAGTTTCAGCGATCATGCGCATCTCAGCCTCGGTCTTCTCGTTAACCGGAATACCGTTTGCCTTCTTCTCCTTGGTTGATTCAACTTCCTTTTCACCGTGGGTGTAGATTCTGTCCTGACCCTCAGCCTTGTCAGAATCACGAAGCTCCTGAAGGAATGTAGACATACGAGCGCGAATTTCCTTCTTGTCGCCGAACATACCGTAGTCGATAGCAATAAAGCCCTGTGATGTCTCAGCGTTACCGCCGTTGCAGCAGTGGTTTGAAGTAGCGCCACCTGCGAGGATTGATGTGAAGATTTCGCACATCATACCGTAGCCGTAGCCCTTGTGTGAACCGTTGATTACCTGTGAGCCGCCGAGCGGTAAAATACCACCGCCGACTTTGTTGATGATGTTATATAAAACGTCAGCAGCGTCTGAAGTTTCCTTACCGTCCTTATCAACAGCCCAGCCTGCCGGAAGCGGCTGCTCCTTTTTGTTGTAAACCTCGAGCTTACCGCGCGGAGCAACAGTTGTTGCAGCGTCGAATGAGAACTTAATCGGGTCAGCCGGCATTGCGATAGCAATCGGATTACTACCGATCATAGCGCGACGGCCAAATGTCGGAACCATGATAGCTTCAGAGTTTGTGAATGAAAGACCGATCATATCAGCATCTGCTGCCATATCAGCATAGTATGATGCGATACCGTAGTGGTTAGCGTTCTTAACGGTAACGAAGCCTGCACCGATCTTCTTAGCTTTCTCAATAGCGAGGCGCATAGCCTGCATAGCAACGGTCTGACCTACGCCACCCTTAGAGTCGATAATGGCAGAAATCGGAGTCTCGTGAACGATTTCAGCCTTAACTGTCGGGTCGATATCGCCGCCCTTAACAGCGTTGTGGTAGCGGATGAGACGCTGAACACCGTGTGACTCAATACCGTAAAGGTCAGCACGGATGAGAACGTCAACGATTTCTTCGCTTTCATTTGCAGTGAAACCATAGCTCTTGAAAACGTCGATACAGTATGCGCGGAGCCCCTCGTAAGGGAAGTTATTATATGCCATTTTAATTTCCTCCTTAAAGAAATTTTACATCTTAATAAATAATATAATATTTTTAAAGAAAAATCAATATCAAATCTTAACACCTATTAACAAAAAAACACCTAACTTTATGCCGTTTTTCACAAAATGAGTTTAAATTAAGTTTAAATTTAGTAAAGAGTGTTTATTTTATTTTAGAAAAAATAGGCGTATAATAAAAACAGAAACTACGAAAGAAGGAAACAAAGTTGTCTTTTATTATAGATGCTCACGCACATATATATCCCGATAAAATAGCACTTCGTGCATCCGAGAGTATCGGTGATTTTTATAATATGCCCATCGGATACGACGGAACTATTTTGCATCTTTTAGAGCTTGGCGACAGTGCGGGAGTTGATATGTTTTTGGTGCAGTCGGTTGCTCTGTCTTCTGACCGCGTTCACAATATCAACGATTTTATTGCGAGTGCCGTTAAAGAAAATCCGGATAGATTTATAGGCTTTGCAACGCTTCATCCCGATATGGATAATGTTGAAGATGAGGTTAAACGTGCAAAGGATATGGGACTTTGCGGTGTTAAGTTACATCCTGATATTCAGAAATTCAACATAGATGACAGATGTGCATACAAGATATACGAGGTGTGCGAGGATAAGGACTTACCGATTTTAATTCACACCGGCGATAACAGATATTTTTATTCTGACCCTAGGCGTGTGCCACAGGTTGTGCACGATTTTCCGAAGCTTAAAATGATTTGCGCGCATTTCGGAGGCTGGTCGCAGTGGAATGAGGCAGAAAAATGCTTAGCAGACACGGGAGTGTGGGTTGATACATCAAGCAGTATGTATGCATTCTCAAAAGAACGTGCGCGCGAGCTTATTTCAGCATTTGGTGAGGACCATGTTGTGTTTGGCTCGGATTATCCGATGTGGAACCCGGGCGATGAAATAGAAAATATTGAAAGACTCGGGCTTTCAAATGAAGTGAAGCAAAAGATTTTTTATAAAAATATTGCAAAGCTTTTGAATTTAAAAATTTAAGGAGTGGGGAATTCCCACTCCTTTTTATATACTTAAAAACACTATCGAAACCATACCGAGAAAAAGACCGCAAAGTTGAGGTTTTGAAAGCTTCTCCTTAAAAATAAATGTAGCCACCGCGAGGGAACAGATAATACCGCCGGCTGACATTAGCGGGAACATAACGGATGCCGGCATATTTCTTGCAGGGGATGAGAGGATACTAACGAAAAGGTTTATAATTCCCGTAAGCAAACCGCAAATAATTCCGTGCCTGCCGCCGATGCGAAGGTTAAAAGAGATATGCTCTTTTTCCTTGATAAGTGCAATAATGAGGCAAACAAGTGCCACAATTGCAAATGAAATAACAAGAAATTCATTTTTGTAAAGACCGCTAAAATCAAGCTGCTGAATTTTAAGCATCGTGCTTTTAGCACCGTCACCTAAAAGACCGAGTAGAACAAAAATAATCCATGCGAGAGTGATTTTCTTCGTTTCACCTTTCTTTTCAATGTTTATAAGAACAAGTGAAATTGCTAGGAACACAAGACCTATAAAAAGCGTTACAGATGTCGGCTCACCTAAAAATAAAATACCGTAAACTGTTGGAATAAGCGGTGAAAATGAAAGAATAAGGCAGGTCAGAGCAAGGGAGCCTTTTGCTATTGCGAGGAGACCGCACAGCGCCGCCGCGAGGAAAAATACCGCAAACAGAAGCGAGTATAAATATAATTCAAGGGGGAAATTAAAACTCACTCCGCCAAATATGAGATAAATTAAAATTGCACCGACCGTATTTAAAACGGAGAAGGTGAAAGCTCCGTTTCGTATTCGCAGCGTGTAGGTTTTGCTGACAATTCGATGTGTCGCAGTGCTGAGTATGACACCGAGGATAAGTGCTATATTTATAAACATTTTAAAAATTCACCTCTATATACTTAAGAAAACGATAGATGCAGTACCGACGGCGATGCCGATAAGTTGAAGTTTGGACAACTTTTCTTTGAACATAAATTTGGCAATTATGAGTGAGAGAACCATACCGGTTACGGATATAAGCGGAAACATAACGGATGCCGGCATATTCATTTTCGGGTCGGAAAGTACCAGGACGAGGAAATTTACAAGGCCGGTAAGTATGCCGAAAAGAGCATAGTACCAAAAACCGATTTTAAAGTGATATGCTCCTTTTTCGCGTTCGAAGAAGCGAGTCATTACAAATGAAAAGACAACAACGATTGCAATCGCAACTATCATAAACTCGTTTTTGTAAAGCCCGTTAAAGTTCATTTGCTGAAGCTTTTGTATAATTGAGTTTGCACCATTTGAGACAAAGTTAAGCGCTACAAAAATAATCCACTTGAGAGTTATCTGCTTCTTTTCGCCTTTTGGTTCAAAGTTAATGAGAAAAATAGAGATAAAAAGCAGTAAAAGGCCTATGTAAAACGCAGTGCTTGTAGGCTCATTTAAAAATGCTATGCCGTAGATTGCAGGGAGTATCAGAGAATAGCTTCCTACAAGAGACGAAAGTGCGAGCGAGCCTGTTGCAATTGCAAGCAAGCCTGTAACACTTGCGACACAGAATGAGACAGCCATTACTATAGAGTAGGGAAGAAGCTCTTTTGTGTAATTAAACTCTCTGCAGGTGACGATAAAGAACAAAAGAACGAAGATCACACTTCCTGTTGTAAAGGAAAAGGACGCGCTTGGCGCGCGAATAGCAAACTTCTTTCTTATAATTCCCTGAAACCCACCGGAGATTATGATAATAAGAAGTAAAAGAGCATTAGTTATTGACATACAACACCTCTATATTATTAACCCAAAGTATCAATAGCTTTATAACAAAATTCTATCACAAAACAAAAGGTGTTAAAAGATAAAATCTTCCGTGTTTTTATAAATATTCTCCGTTTTTTAAATACATATTGACAAAAACGATAAAAAGCTATATATTGATGCATGGGTGATGCGCTATGAACATTTTATATGATGATGAAAAGCTAAAAGAGCTTCTTTTGGATTTCTATAACGCGACAGGGGTTAGCATATCTCTTATAAAAGATGATTTTTCTTATGTTGACGGAATTACATCGGTTGTATCTGTATCAAGAAATACAAGCACAAAATATTGCGATGTTTTTAAAACAATGAAAAAGGCAAGGCAGTGCTGTATAAAATGCGATTGCGATATTCTTGAAAGGTGTCGCATAAGCAGGAATATAGAGGTGCACACCTGCCATGCAGGACTTGTTGACATAGGCATACCGATTATGCATGGCACGAAGGTTTTATGCTACATCATTATGGGACAGATGAAAAAGGATGCAGATTTCGAGGTAGTAAGGAAACATTTAAATGACTTGGGCTGTGACCTTGATGAAATGCGTAAGTATTATGAAGAGCTCCCACTTTATGATGAAGAGAAAATAAAAAGCGTTGCTAATCTTGCAGTTATGCTGACAAAGCATATAATGTTTGAAAAAATGCTAAAGCTTGAGTATAATGCAAACATTGAAAAAGCTGTAACTTATATTGATGAGAATTTAAATTCAGACATATCGGTTGAGAAGTTGTCTAAAGAAATAAGTGTTTCCAAGACGGTGCTGTATGAAAATTTTAGAAAGATTTTTGACTGCACGATAAATGAATACGTGGTAAATAAACGAATAGAAAAATCAATTGAATATCTGCTTAACACTGAAATGTCGATGGATGAAATAGCACAGGCTGTAGGATTTAAAAGTGCAGCTTATTATTCGCTTGTATTTAAAAAGAAAAAGGGAACGTCGCCGCTTAAATTTAAAAATAACTATAAAAAGAGAGAAGGCCGATAGGCCCTCTCTCTTTTATATTAGCTGATATAGACTTACAAATAAATAGATTAAAAATATAATCGGAACAGTGTAACGAAATCGTGGCTTTGATGTTTTGTGATTAAACAAAACCATTCCCAGAAGCGAGCCCAAAGCACCACCAAGTACGGATAAACAGAGCAAAGTTTTTTCAGAAATTCTGCGTTTTTTGAGCTTTGCAAACATTTTATCAAGTCCAAAGGAGATAAAGGAAATTGCATTTATCAGTATTAAATATAAATAAAGATGTGTCATATTAAAATCCCCTCAGCAACGCGTATTCCGTCAACAGCTGCAGACATAATGCCGCCTGCATATCCCGCACCCTCACCACACGGATATAATCCAACAACTGATGAGTTAAAGCTTTCATCACGCAATATTCTCACAGGGGAGGAGCTTCGCGCTTCAATTCCCGTAATAACGGCGGACGGAAGAGCAAAACCACGTATTTTTTTATCAAAAGCTAAAATTCCGTCGTGAAGCGAATTTGATATATATTCGGGGAATAAATCGTGTAAATCACAACCCGTAACGCCAAGCGGATATGTGGGTATAACATCAGAGAAAGAAGCGGTTTCTTTTTTATTTAAAAAGTCAGAAACTGTTTGTGCAGGGGCCTTACCGCGATTACCACCGAGTATGTAAGCCTTGCGCTCGAGGTTTCGTTGATATTCAATGCCTGCAAGCGGGTGGTTTCCTTCAAAATCATCGGGAGTAACGCTTACCAAAAGTGCGCTGTTTGCATTTTTACCGTCGCGCGCGTAATAGCTCATACCATTTGTGCAAACTGAGTTTTCTTCAGATGCGGCGGCAACTACAATTCCACCCGGGCACATACAAAAGCTGTATACCGCGCGCCCGTTTGGAAGATGGGCAGAGAGCTTATAGTCGGCAGCACCGAGATTTGGATGATTTGCGAAAACTCCGTATTGCGATTTATTTATGAGCTCTTGCGGATGTTCAATACGCACGCCGACTGAAAACGCTTTCTGCGTCATATTTATGTTAAGCTCAGATAGCATTTTGAAGGTATCACGCGCGCTGTGGCCGATAGCTAAAATTATGTGCTCCGTTTCAAAATACGTCTCTCCACCGTTGTGTGAAACGATTGCACCGCACACCCGCCCGTCTTTTATATCAATATTAACAAGCTTGTGGCGGAAGAGAACATCACCGCCGAGTGAGCATATTTTATGGCGCATATTGCGAACAACACGTCGAAGATAATCTGTTCCGATATGAGGTTTTGCGAGATAGAGAATATCACTTGGTGCTCCACAGTCTACAAACTCGTTTAAAACTCGTGTTTGACGAACATCATGAGTGCCTGTGTTTAACTTACCGTCAGAAAATGTACCGGCACCTCCCTCACCAAACTGAATATTTGATTCGGTGTCAAGGTGTGAGAATTTTTCATATTCAGATATTTTCATAGTGCGCGTGTCAACATCGTCACCACGCTCAATTACTATAGGATTAGCACCTGCTTTTGCAAGAGTTAATGCAGCAAAAAGTCCGGCAGGACCACTGCCTACAACAATTGGACGTTTTGTAAAATATTTTTTATAAACAGGAACGTTTTCTTCTTTGGCTAAGAGCTCAATGTTTTTTACACGGTTTTTCTTTAAAACACTCAATTCATTTGAAAGCTTAACATCCAAAGAGAAAACAAAGCGAACATTTCCCTTATCTCTGGCATCAATCGAACGGCGCGAAATTTTTAAACCTATGATTTCTATTTCGGATATTTTAAGTCGCCTTGCAACCTCGCGATAAATGTCTCGTTCAGTTGAGTCAAGCGGCATTTTAATTTGTGTCAATCGGAGCATCAAATCACCTCGCTTCTAATAAATATATTTTACCACAAATTTTTTTTGAAAAAAAGTGTTGACAAAGAAAAATATCTGTGTTATGATATTTACGAAATCAAGAATGATTATCACTTTTGAGGTGGAGCCTATGAAAACTAAGAGAAATTTTAGCCCCAAAAGGCAAGCAATTCTGCAGGCTCTATGCTCTACTAAAGAGCATCCGACAGTTGAGTGGGTATGTGAGGAGGTAATGAAAAAATATCCTAACATCAGCCTTGCGACGGTGTATCGTAACATTACTCAGCTAAAGGAAGATGGGCTTGTAATCACAGTCGGCGTTGTCGACGGACATGAACGCTTAGATGCAACAACCAACCCGCATCCGCATTTTGTATGCAGAAATTGCGGCGCGGTAATTGATGTTGATATTTCGGTAAGCGGAGAAGAAATGTGTAAGTCAGTATCAAATCAGTACGGTGTAGATTTAGACCACTATGATGTAACATTTTGGGGTAATTGCACCGACTGTCAAAAAAATTAAAATTTATGGAGGAAATTATTATGAAAAAATTTGTATGCTCAGTTTGCGGTTACGTTCATGAGGGAGAAGTTCCGCCGGAGAAGTGCCCGGTATGTAAGGTTCCTGCAGAGAAGTTTAAAGAAATGGCAGCAGATGCTAAGCTCGCTGCAGAGCATGAGTATGGTGTTTATGCAAAGACCGTTAAGAACAATCCTGACATCAGCGAAGAAGATAAGAAGTATATCTTCGAGCAGCTTATGGCAAACTTCAATGGCGAGTGTGCTGAGGTTGGTATGTATCTCTGTATGGCAAGAATTGCTCATCGCGAGGGATATCCGGAAGTTGGTCTTTACTGGGAGAAGGCAGCTTATGAGGAAGCAGAGCACGCAGCTAAGTTTGCAGAGCTCTTAGGTGAGGATTTGGAGCCGAATATGAAGGCAACAACAAAGGATAATTTAAGATGGCGCGTTGATTGCGAATACGGTGCAACTCAGGGTAAGTTTGTCCTTGCAGCTTGCGCTAAGAAGAACGGTTTAGATGCAATCCACGATACAGTTCACGAAATGGCTCGCGACGAGGCCCGCCATGGTCGCGGCTTGGAAGGACTTTTAAAGAGATATTTTAGATAAGTGGTGAGCAAAATGATTGAAAACTATACCGTTTGCAATTGCAAGCAAGTAAAATACAGTGACATCGCAGATGCTATGCACAACAATCGTCGTTTTGACGATGTGCTTGAGGCTTTTGAAGATGTGCAGAAAATCACAAACTGCTCCACAGGATGTGGAGGCTGCTATCAGAAAGTTTTGGATATTATATCCAACATTATGAGTGGTGCGGCAAATTAACAATGCCGGAGGTGACATCTATGCTAGACAAGAAGGTTTCTAATTTATTAAATGACCAGATAAATAAAGAGTTATATTCAGCTTATCTCTATCTCGACTTCTCAATTTTCTATGAGCAACAGGGACTCGACGGATTTGCAAACTGGTATATGGTACAGGCACAGGAGGAGCGCGACCACGCAATGCTTATGCTTCAGTATCTCCAGCAGAATGGTGAGAAGGTGACACTAGAGTCGGTTGCAAAGCCTGATAAAGAAATGAAAGTGCTTATGGACCCGTTAAAGTTCGGCTTAGAGCACGAGCAGTATGTAACAAGCCTTATCAATGATATTTACGCAGCGGCCTATGATGTCCGCGATTTCAGAACAATGCAGTTTTTGGATTGGTTCGTCAAGGAGCAGCTCGAAGAAGAGAAGAATGCCGATGATATGATTAAGAAAATGGAGCTTTTCGGTAACGATTCAAAGGGATTATATTCACTTGACAGTGAATATGCTGCTCGCGTGTATACTGCACCGTCTTTAGTGTTATAATAGAGTAAAGGGAGGTTTTACCGATG
The DNA here is from genome assembly GCA_045589235.1 of Eubacteriales bacterium. Taxonomy (GTDB): domain Bacteria; phylum Bacillota; class Clostridia; order Oscillospirales; family JAAYXM01; genus RGIG7332. The sequence goes on from JAZNOR010000051.1 coordinate 15,788, forward strand.
AATAAATATGTTTGCCCATGTGGATATGTTTACGATCCTGAGCTTGGCGATCCGGATAACGGAGTAGCAGCAGGAACAGCTTGGGAGGATGTTCCCGAGGACTGGGTTTGCCCGGTATGCGGTCTCGGAAAAGACGCATTCGAAGAAGAATAAGTTAAAAGCGATTGGTTTCACCAATCGCATTTTCTTTTTGCAGCGGAAATTTTAGAGTTTAATTTTAGCGCAAGACATTGGTTTAATGCATCACTCGGTATTCGATAACGCCAATTACTTGACGCTGTACCCGGAGTGTTCATACGGTGTTTTGAATCTTGTGCCAATATGTCTTGAATCGGCAAAATTGCAAGCTCGGCATCAGATGAAAGACAAGCCGAAATCATAGCATCAAGCAAGGCGTGTTCATCACATACGCCAAAATAACCATATGCGCGCAAAACGGAGGGAGATTTCTCTCTTATCCAACCAAGCGTTGTATTATTGTCGTGCGTGCCGGTATAGCACACGGAATTTTTTTGAATATTTTCAGGAAGATATGGACTATTTTCACTGTCAAAGGCAAATTGCAAAACTGCCATACCCGGCAAATTAAATTCATTTTTAAGTGCAATCACATCGTCTGTTATATATCCTAAATCCTCTGCTATAAAGGGCAGAGAGCCAAAATGATTTTTAATTGCATTAAATAGCTTTTTACCGGGACCTTGCTTCCAAACACCAAAGCTTGCATTCGCCGCATCCTTTTGAATTGACCAGAATGCGGAAAAGCCACGGAAATGGTCAAGTCGTATCCTGTCGAAATATAAAAGGGTGTTTTCAACTCGCTCAATCAAGAAAGAAAATCCGTCGCGCTCAATTTTATCCCAATTATAAATCGGATTATTCCATTTCTGCCCAACGGGCGAAAAAGCATCCGGAGGGCACCCTGAAACCTCGGTATCAGAAAAATATTCAGGATGCATTTTAACTTCAATGCTATTTTGTGCAACGTAAATCGGCAAATCGCCGATTAACTCGATGCCGTTTAAATGTGCATAAGCGCGCAAAGATGCCCATTCGCGCTTGAATTCAGCTTGTATAAAATCTGACTCGTCTGATCTCTCGGCGGCGAGGGTAAGCATAGAATTCCATTCTGCAATTACCTTTTCATAATTAACAAAATTGCTGTTTCTAATTGACGGGGCTTCATCTTGAGTTATAAGCTTTTTTGAAATTAAAGTATCCGGATCAATAAAAAGGGGATTGCCTAGCTGTGAAGCGGGAGACTGATACGGCGAAAAACCTTCGCCTATCGGATTTATCGGCAGCATTTGCCAGGCGGAAAAGCCCGAAGCCTTTAAAAAATCAATAAAATTATAGGCACACTTTCCCAGTGTGCCTATACCATATTTTCCGGGGAGAGAGCTGATGTGAGAAAGAACGCCTGCTCGTCGCATTTACTTATCAACAACTTTCCATAAATGAAAATTTCT
>JAZNOR010000052.1:0-2216 GCA_045589235.1 Eubacteriales bacterium
TTATTAAAATCGCGCCGCCGCCCATTAAATTATACCCCGTAACCGATAGGGTGTCGTCTGTTTTTGTGGCGACTTTACTGATGGCTGAGCCGACTACAAAGCACGCGGCTGCAATCATAATAAACCCCTCACCGTTAAATGAAAAGCCGGCACTGCCCTCGCCGAGTGTTACAAATATAACACCTGCAAATCCGACTATACTGCCTAAAATCTTTTTGGCATTCATTCGGTCATCGGGGTACAGAAAATGCGCCAAAATCACCGCCATAAAGGTAGTGGTTGAGTTTACAATAGAGCCGTTTGCACCGGTTGTATTTGAAAGCCCCACATAGAAAAACACATATTGAAGCGCGGTATACACTACCGCCATAAGTGCAACTCGCGCACGGTTTCCGCGACTTATACGGGGCAGACTTTTTCTCTTACACGCAGATATAACAAGCACCAAAAGTCCTGCAAAGAAAAAGCGAAGCCCTGCAAAACACAGCTTCATAAACAAATCATCGGTTATATTAAAAAGCTCATAGCCTATTTTTATTGCAGGGTACGCACTACCCCATACCAAGTTGCAAAAAACAGCCAGAAGTGCTACAACGGCATAGTTTCTTGCTAAAATACTCTGCTTCATTTTTTATCTTCCCTTTGTCGCATTTTTAATCCTCATAAGCGGCAGGGCTGCAAGAATCAGCGCACTTACCGCCTGCTCGGGGATTCGTGAGGTGAAATTATACGCAATGCTGTATGCCCAGGCACCCCAACCGTCCCACGCATTTTGCGAGTAAAAGATAACACCGCTCACCGTGTGGCCGCAAAGCTGGATTACAGCTGCAAGAAGTACTCCGCAAAGTACCTTGTATTTCTTATCTATTCCGAATTTTCCTGCATACCCCAGGCATGAAAAGCACACCATGTGCTCAACAAAAATCTGCGCCCAATGCACCGGCTGCCACACCGGAAGAAGTATAAGCGCAAGCGCACCGCACACCCATCCACACGCAATCGCAAGCTGCATATCATACACGAGTGACAGAATCATTATCGGTAAGAGTGATCCACAGGTTATCACCGCTCCGGTCGGAAGCGGTATCATAATCGCAGCAAGTATCAGTGTGAGCGCGCAGGTGGACGCACCGATGCATAAATTTTTCACATTGAATTTAAGACCGCGCACGTTATATATTGTAATTGCGTGGTATACAATCGCAAAAACAGCTGCCAGTATAAGCGAATTCAATTAACACTACCCCATTCAATAATATCTACCTAATATTATAGCAATTATCTGCATTTTTGCAAGAGAAAAAGACAGTCTTAGACTGTCTTTTTATTTACATAAGCACTACAAAAACCAGGTACATTACAGGAATTGTGACAACTGACAGCACATGAGAAATTACCGCCATGGACGCGCCGGTCTTTACCTCGCCTCCGTATGCCGTAGGATAAACCACGGTATTTAGCCCGAGCGGAGTTGCAAATGCAATCAGTGTAAGTGTCATTATCTCTTCGCTTGTGCCGAGCGCTCTCAGCGCGAGTATCATAATCGCAGGAATTACAATAAGTCGGAGCAGTGTTGCCACATATATCTTTCTCTCACATAAGAGGCTCTTTAAATCATATCCGCCAATAACAAAGCCCGCGAGCAGCATAGCAACCGGACCCATGCACTTAGATGCATTTGAAAGTGCATTTATCGCAAACGACGGCACATACTGAGTTATATTTAAAAGACCTATAATCATTCCTATAAACAGAGCAACGGTTGGCGGTGTCATTATTCTCTTTGCCACAGTCCATATTGTCTGCTTACTTGCATTCTTGGGTATTAAAATCATAAGACCCCATATGTAGCAGGCAAAGCTTATAAACATGGTAAACATAGAATATTTAAAAAACATTTCATTGCCCCAAATACCGAGCACTATGAAGTTTCCCATAAATCCGTAATTTCCGAATGTCATAGCGTATTTGTAAATATTACGTCTGTATTCAAGCTCAGGGCTTTCAGATTTTTTAATAAAAAGACAAGATAGCGGATATGACATCAAAATAGCCACGAGAATAAGTACCAAACCATAAACTATCAGGATTGAATTTTCAGAGAGTGTTTCCACCGTGCAATTTGTCATCCAACTGTGAATAGCAAGCGCAGGACAAAAGATATACGTTTCAAGACGTGACATGGCAATATGAGAATCTTCCGGCAAAATCCTTAA
>JAZNOR010000053.1:0-35529 GCA_045589235.1 Eubacteriales bacterium
GATTGTCGGGTCGCCGATAATCAAATCGTCGCCAAACTCGGTCGCGCAACGCACCAATCGCTCGGTATTCGGGAAAACTTCTTCAAATACATTTGCACATTCGAGGAAAATGTAATTTCCGAAAAACGGCGAGCAGTAGGGATTAAAGCGCGTATCGAAGTTTTTATCATAGGTAAAGGACGGCGGCGTGTCGATATCAATTGCGCCGAGAACTTTACCGCGTAAAGTGTCTTTATAATGATCCCAAACGGCGGCAAGACCGTAGGTCTCGGCTGAAAATACAAGGCGTACACTGAAATTTGGCTTTCCAAGCTTTTTAATCTGCTTTGCAATCTCGATTGACATAATTACGCTTAAAGAGTTATCTGCAAAAAACGGCTCGAAAAGATGCGCGATAAGCCAGATTTCTTTATCAGATTTACCTTCAATATAGCCGCAGACCGCGTCAATTTCGCCGATGTAACGATTGCCGTCGCTCTCGACTAATACTTCAACTTCGCCTGCATTACAAGCCTCTCTCAGATTATCTCCAACGCGCGGAGAGACTGAAAAACCGACAAACGGACGATCCTCACTTTGAACATGCCAATGGGAATGGTCATCGGTTGCGGCATTACACCACGCAATGCAATCGGGCGTGCTTTTCTCCTGACCGCGACCGATACAGGTTGAAACAAAACCGATGGCGCCACGATCCAGCATCGGGGTGATTGCGGCAGATCTCGCAAATTTATTACTCGGGAAAACGACGATAGCACCCTTTGCATCAGCACCGCCGAGCACCTGCTCTTCTGTTAAAAGGCGCGCCTTAATACCACCCTTCGGGGTAGAGGAGGAGCCTTTAATTAAATGGAACGGATGGCGCGTAAAGTCTGCCACCACAGGCTCATCAAAAGGAATTTCGGATTTTAAAATTGTGATTCTACCGACATTGGCATCCCACGCGAGCGGTGAACGAAAATCCTGATACGCGGTCTTTCCGTCAGCGGGGAAGGTTAAAAATTCAGCATCAATTCCGCTTTCCTTTAAAAGGTTAAAGGTGTGCTCAGCAGATGCACGGTATTCGTTGAATGTGCCTTTAAATTCAATGTCGGTGAGCTTAATACTCTCATTGATTATAAAGTCGATATCCGCATTATCGTATAGTTTTTTTAACAAGTTTTCCATTTTTCATCCTCCTAATTACGGCGGTTGTGTATCTCGGAAAAATTTTGGCGCACCGTGGAGCGCTCAAGATTTGGAGATGTGCCGATATATTTTTTGTAGCAATTTGTCATATAATATGCATCCGAAAAGCCGCAAAGCGTTGCGATGTGGTTTAGCGGATAGTTTGAATTTCCGATTAAAATAAAGGCGTAGGCGAGCCGCACCTCCTGCAGATATGCGGAAAACGATGAGCCGGTTAGCGCCTTGAAATATTTAAAAAAATGAGTGCGGCAAAGAGTTGACAGCTTTAGCATTTCGTCAATTGTTATTTTCTGCGAAAAGTTATTGTTAATATATCCGAGAATGCGCAAAATCGGCATAATTTTCTCATTTATAAGGCTTTTAGCAACTTCTTCTTTGATATTGAGTTTGAATTCGGGCAGTGAAAACAACGCATTGAGATTTCCAAACACAGTTTTTTCACAATTTGCAAGAGAAAGCTTTTTTGCAATATCGACAGCTACCGAGAATGAATCTTGCGAAAGATGCAGAATATGGGGTGCGTCATCACTGAGAGAAGAAAGAAAAAGGTGGCTCATTGTGCTTAAAACATCATCGGTATGATTTATAAAAATTTCAGGTGACATTTCAATGCAATATAGCTTTGAAACACCGCTGTTCATTTCAAAAGAATGCGAAACGCCGGGCGGAATTATTAAGATATCGCCACGGCGACATAGAAAGGTCTTAGCTGCAATTTTATGTGTATGTACGCCTGAGATGCAAAGCCAAATTTGTGGAAAATCATGCACGTGTGAAACTTGCATATACCCGTTTTGAAACGTACGATGACAGGTGGAAAATGGATATTTTAAAAAGAAAAATTTAGAAATTTTCTTTGTGGTTATTCGGCTTCTGCAATAGCGATTCAAAAGTATCACTTCCTTTAGAATTATTATAAAATCGCACATTTGGTTTGTCAAGGAATAAAATGAAATAAATATTGTTAAAAGTACCATGTTTTATTGCAAAAAGAACACAGAAAATGAGCGCGTTTTTAAAAAAATCTTGTTATAAATTGTCATAGCGTGCAATGTGTGGTATAATGAGTTTACTAAAAATTACAATGGAGATATTTTTATGAATGATGTTTTAATTTCGCTTGAAGCGAAGCTGTTTATTCTTGTTCTTATGGCGTTTTTATACGTTTTCAAAACAAGAATTTTAAGCCGGACGGGGAAAAAATTCACATATTTATTTGCTTTTGCAGGTGTTTTGCTATCAATAGCAGCAGATGCCGTGCCAAATAATGCGATAATATGTGCAATATGTGGCATAAGCTATGCACTTGCGGTGTTTTTCCTGCTTAAGTGGAAGGGGAAACTTCTCGTTTCCGTAATATTCGGCGCTTTGAGCTTTTTCGGTTTAATGCAGGGGATAAATGCGCCTGCATATGTTGTAACACTGCTTGTTATAATTTCATTTGCAATTGAGCAGTACGATAAAATAAGAATTGACAATTTAACAAAGCTATATAACCGCTACGGAATGGATATGGAATTAAAAGAGCAGCTGCGACAGTATAAACGTGAGAATACAGACTCGTTTTATATCATCGCTTGCGACCTTGATAAATTCAAGCAGATAAACGATACATGGGGTCATCTTGAGGGAGACAGAGCGCTGGTGCTTGTTGCAAATGCACTTGCAAGAGTCGGGAAAAGATTCAACTCAAGTGTTTTCCGAATCGGCGGTGACGAGTTTGTTATTATTACCGATAAGTCTGATAAGGGCCTTGCTCAGCAGATAACGGTGGCGATTGAAAAAGAGCTTGACAGTGTTCATTTCAGAGACGATTTTAACATTGAAATGAGCATAGGCGTTGCGCTCTACGACAGCAAAACGTCGATTACCGAACTTTTAAATTCAGCTGATAAGAGATTATACGAGGCGAAAAGAAAATAATAAGGGGAGAAAAAGCTATGGAGTTTGAAAAGCTTATTTCCGAGAGATATTCTGTAAGAAAATTTAAGAGTGAGCACCTGCCACAGGCGATAGTTGATAAAATTATCGAAGCGGGACACATAGCTCCGACGGGGTGTAATTATCAGCCACAGAGAATACTCGTTTTAAATAGCGATGAGGCTATAGCAAAGCTTAAAGGATGCACCAAGTGCCATTTTAACGCACCATGTGCAATGCTCATTTGCTATAACCGTGATGAAACGTGGAAAAGACCATATGACGGAGCGCTGTCAGCACCTGTCGATGCGGCAATTGTCACAACGCATATGATGCTTGAAGCGCACAATTTGGGCGTGGGTAGCTGTTGGGTTATGCATTTTGACCCACAGGCTATGAGGGAAACATTTAATATACCTGAAAACTATGTTCCCTCAGCGCTTCTTGTTGTGGGATATCCCGCGGAGAATTCAGAACCGCTTGAATTGCATTCTAAATTCAGACCAATTGACGAGGTCGTTTTCTACGATGAATTTTAATAAGTAAAAAAGCCATCCATGTGTAAGGTGTTAGTTGTTAATGCAAGAATGTGAGGACATAATATGGAAAAAGTGTTTGAAAATATTGATAAGTTAACAGAGGAATATATTAATATTCTGGAAGATGTTGTAAATATCGAAAGCCCGTCGCTTGAAAAGGAAAGAGTTGATGAAGTTAGTAAATATTTTATCGAGCTTTCAAAGAAAAACGGCTGGGAAGTTGAAACTCAAAAATTTTCCGAGTTCGGCGATGTTGTTACTGTTACTATGAACGCAAATGCGCCCGGCGGTGTTATAACACTTTCAGGTCACTTGGATACCGTTCATCCCGTGGGTCTTTTCGGAAATCCCCCGGCTAAAAGAGAAGGGGATAAGTTACATGGCCCGGGTGCAATGGATTGCAAGGGCGGAGTTGTGGCAGGATTTCTTGCTATGAAGGCGCTTTCCGATGCGGGATATAAGGACAGATGCGTTAAAATGATACTTCAGTCCAACGAAGAAGTCGGAAGCCGTGACACGATTGACTATATTTGCGAAAGTGCTAAAGATTCGCTTGCATTTTTAAATCTTGAGGGGCACGAAGGATATTTTGAAGGCAAGGCGTGCCTTAAGCGCAAGGGGATTGCGAGATTTTTATTTAAGATAAAAGGAATAGAGGCGCACTCCTCATACTGCGCGCGAGAGGGTGCAAATGCCATTGCCGAAGCAGCAGCTAAAATTCTTGAGCTTGAAAAAATTAAAAATGACGACGGTCTTACATTTAATTGCGGTGTGATAGTAGGCGGGACTACACCGAACACGGTGCCGGGTTCTTGTGAATTTAAAGTGGATGTTCGCTTTGCCACCGGTTATGAATACGAAGAAGCATTGAGAATTGTTAAAAACGTGGCAGAAATGAATTATCTTGAAGGCTGCACAACCGAAGTCAGTCAGATAAGCAAGCGCGCTGCTATGGAATTAAATGAAAAGAACACAAAGCTTTTAGCTGATATCAATAAAATTTTTACCGCAAACGGACTATCTACGCTTGAAATCGGGGAACGAGCAGGCGGATCCGATGCGTCAAACGTCACATCTTACGGAATTCCGTGTATCGACTCGATAGGAATTGGCGGCGAAAGAGCTCATTCTGTGGAAGAATACGCGATTTTGTCGAGCCTTCCCGAAAGCGCTAAAAGAATTTCAAGCATTATAGTTGAGTTATAGATTGATATGTAAAGAAACAAAAAGCCTTCCCCTCAAGGGGAAGCCTTTAATAAGCGTCATATAAATTATGTAGTCTTTATAGCAAAAAGGAGAATTTACCCAAATGACTTCGATAGCTTTTACAGGTGACATAGCTTTTTCAAAATATTTTAAGGAGCATTGGAACCGCGAATTTCTTGATGCGGAAATTAAAGAATTTTTAAATAATTCTGACCACGTTGTTGCAAATGTTGAATCGCCGCTTACAGAGTCGGGAATATCAAGCAAAATGGAAATAAGCCATTTGAGCAGCCCCGATGCGTGGCAGTGGTTTAAAAGCATTTCAGCTGATATCTGGACGATTGCCAACAACCACATTTTAGATTGCGGGGAAAGCGGAATGGCGGACACAATTGCTGCTGCAAAAAAATGCGGAGCAGTTACCGTAGGTGCCGGCAAAAATATTGATGAAGCATCGGAATACATAACTCTTGACAATGATGGCGGAATCGGCATTTTTGCAGTTACTTATAAAAGAGCAGAGTTTATAAGAGCGACCAAAACCGCGCCCGGATGTGTTCTGTTTGATGAAACCGCGCGAATAAAGAAAATTATTGCGGAAATTAAGAGAAAGAATAAGTGGTGCGTAATTATCGCGCACGGCGGAGATGAATTTTTCAATTTACCTATGCCGTATATGCGTAAGCTATATAAAAAGTTCTTGAAATTCGGCGCTGACATAGTGGTTGGGCATCATCCGCACGTAGTTCAGAATTACGAAAAAGTTGGGAAGAAAATAATATTTTATTCGCTTGGCAATTTTGTTTTTGATACGGATTATCAGAGAAAGCAGAAGTATAGCGAATATGGAATTTTACTGAGTTTAAGCTTTGAAAATGATAACTTTTCGTGGAACTATCTCGCAACAAAGGTAAACAGAAAAGATCAGACGGTTGAAGTTTCAACACCGCCCGAAATTTTCAGGGAAGTTAGTAAAAAAGACTATAACCTTCTCTGGCCGCTGGGGGCAAAGAAGTTTACTGATAACTTTATTGTTGCGAAAACCTTTGTTATACCGAAAACCCGAAATTACAAGTGGTTTAACTGGTTTAATATGCACAGAGAAAAAATCGGGTTAAAAAATACGCTGTGCTTATATTGGGGTAAATTTGTTTCGATTTTCCGCTTTTGGAAGCATGCCGATAAAAAACTCCGCGACTACGTTGAGCAAAAATAAAGTTTGATATACGGTATCTAAACTATACAGTCTTTATAATTAAGCAAGATTCAGAGGTGCATTTTATGCATGAAATTTATCCGAATTACTATCACAAATTTAAGTGCATTGCAGATAAGTGCCGTCACAGCTGCTGCATCGGCTGGGAGATTGATATTGACGAAGATACAAGCAAATTGTATAATTCACTAAGTGGAGAAATCGGCACGAGAATAAGAGAAAACATTGAGGGTGAGCCGCCGCATTTTATTTTGGGCGACGGTGAGCGCTGTCCGTTTTTGAATAAATGCGGTTTATGTGATATAATACTTAAATGCGGCGAAGACGCCCTTTGCGATATTTGCACGCTACATCCGAGATTTAAAAATTTCTATGATGAATTTGAAGAGGTGGGGCTAGGTCTTTGCTGCGAGGAGGCGGCGAGGATAATTTTATCGTTTGAAGATAAGGTTAAGCTTGATGTGCCACATAATTTAAGTGTTGAAGAAAAGTTTTTCTTTGCAAAACGGCAGGAGATTTTTGACGTTCTGCAGGACAGAGAAAAGACGATTCTTGAGCGATTTAAAGCTCTCTGCAAGGATTTTAACATATCAACCGATGAGCTATATGATATTTACATAAACCTTGAACGACTGGATAAAGCCTGGGATAATGAGCTTATTAAATTAAAAGCGGGAAGCTTTAGTGGTAAAATATTCGAAAAGTTCCCGATAGTGTTTGAACAGCTTGCGGTGTATTTTATTTTCCGTCATCTTACCGAGGCTTTATACGACGGGGAGTATGATGAAAAAATAAAATTTGCATATGTCAGTTGCTATCTCATAGCGGCGATATGTGAAATTAGTGGCGATTTAAGCTTTGAAAAAATTTCAGATATTGCGAGAATGTACTCGTCTGAAATTGAATATTCGGAAGAAAATACGAAGGAGATTATGGAAAGAATATGAAAAAAGGGAATGTTTGGGCGCTTTTGCCCATTGGTGTGTTTTTGGTTTTATACTTAGGACTCGGCATAGTTTTTGAATACGTGCTGAAGATCCCAATGGGATTTTATAATATCCCGATTGTCGTTGCATTTATGGCAGCACTTCTCGTTGCTTGCCTGCAGAACAGAAAATTAAATTTCGATGAGAAACTTGAAATTATGGGTGCTGGCGTTGGCGATAAAAACATTTTCACAATGGTGCTTATTTTCTTAACAGCGGGAATTTTTGTCGGCGTTGTGGGAAGAGAAAGTGCCGAGAGCGTTGCGTATTTTATGCTCTCAATCATTCCGCCGCGCTTTGCGGTTATGGTTCTTTTCATTGTAAGCTGTTTTGTATCGCTTGCTATGGGAACCTCGGTCGGAACAATTACGCTCATAACTCCGATAGCTTATGCGGTAGCAAGCGTTTCAGGCTTTGATTTATCGCTTTGCGTTGCGACGGTAGTTGGCGGCTCGATGTTCGGCGATAACCTTTCGTTTATTTCCGACACAACCATTGCCGCGTGCAACGGGCAGGGCTGCGAAATGAAGGATAAATTCAGAGAGAATTTTAAAATTGCATTACCTGCCGCAATTTTAGCGGTTGTAATTATTCTCGTTTTGTCGTTTAACAGCGAAATAAACGGCGAGATTGTAAAGGACTATAACTTAATTCAGATAATTCCTTATATTCTCGTATTACTTGGCGGAGTTTTAGGCATAAACGTTTTCGTTGTGCTTCTTATCGGAATTGTGTCAGGTGCGGGAATTATGCTAGCAACAGGTGCGGTTGCACCGACTGCACTGCTTGCCAATATGGGTGCCGGTGCTTCCGGTATGTTTGAAACGATTATTGTAACCGTTTTGGTTTCTGCAATTTGCGCGCTCATTCGCGAGCACGGCGGCTTTGATGCACTGCTTTCCGGAATTAAAAAGGTTTTCAAGGGTAAAAAAGGCGGTCAGGTCGGTATGGGTGTTCTTGTCGGCGTGCTTGATATTGCAACGGCGAACAATACGGTTGCAATCGTTATGGCAAACCCGATTGCTAAGGAAATCGCAAAGGATTATGGAATTTCAAATCGCAAGTCAGCCTCAATTTTAGATACCTTCTCGTGCTTCTTCCAGGCGCTATTGCCGTATGGTGCGCAGATGCTCGTTGCAATTTCTGCTGTAAGCGAGCTTGGCGGCCGGATTTCTGCACTTGAGATTATTCCGAAGCTTTATTATCCGTATCTGCTTCTTTTAAGCTCACTTGCATTTATTTTCTTAACCCGTGCAAAGGAGGATAAAAATGAAAATAATTAAAAAGCTTTTGCCGTTTGTTATTTTAATTGCAATTGCGCTTATAATATTTGATTTCTTCCACGTTACAGGCAGTGAAATTAGAAATGTTAAAAAGCTCACGGAGGCAAGCTATGTTGATGTAGGCAAGGATAGCCTCAGCATTGTTAATAACTTGAACGAAGAACAAGTTAAGGCTCTTAAAGAGCTTCTGCTTGAAACCACTTTTACAAGAAGACTCAGCAGAACGATTGTAGGACCGATTCCTGAACGCCGCTATTCAATTTTAGCGGATTGGAACGATGGCGGTAAAACGAATTTGTATATCCACTTGATTGGCGGTGAGTATGCGCAGGTCGGGGATCAATTCGGTGATGCGTTTTTAAAAATCAAAAACCCGGAATTTGAGTATAAGCTCATTGAAATTATGGAAATGAAACAGGTGAATTAAATGTTTAATATAAAAATCGTTCAGCCGGCGTATCACGCAGGGGATAATCCGGATGAAAAAATTGCGGAATTTTTACTCGATAAGTTAAATAATGTAACACCCGGTGGAATTATCGTGTTGCCCGAATATTCAAATGCGGGCGGACTGTCTGATGCAAAGGCGGAAATCAAGGCTATGCCACGCGCTGAAAAAATGCTTGATGCGGCTGCAAAGATTTCGCGTGAAAAAGAAGCATACGTTGCGATAAACGTGCTTATGCGCCGTGACGGAAAGATTAAAAACAGCACATATTTATTTAATAAAAACGGAGAGGTTGCATTTATTTATGACAAGCAGCATCTTCCGCCGTCTGAGGTAAAGCTTGGCGTTGCGAAAAACGAGGGCAAGTGCAACTGCATCTGTGATGTTGACGGAATCCGTTTTGCATTTATGACGTGCTATGACGTTTACTACAACGAGCAGATTGAATTTATTGCAAAGCATAAGCCGGATATAATTTTAATTCCGGGTTATCAGCGCGGCGAAAGAGTTGATATTATCCGTGCGCAGGCAAAGCTTACTGCATTTCGCTGCAACGCATACGTTGCGCGTGCTTCATATTCGATGAATGATGAAAATCGCGGCGGATGCTCAATGGTGGTCGCACCGGATGGCGAAATTTTAATTGACGCAGGCAAGACGGTCGGTATGATTTCAAAGGACATCGACCTTGAATTTAAGTATATGCGTCCGGCAGGCTTTGGCGAAGGGCTTGTTAGAAACGACGATTTCATTGCAATGGGCTTATGCCCCGAGGCATTTTAAGGTAAATTATGAAAAATAAGAGAAAAATGTTCTTGCTTTGCGCGCTTGTAATAGTCTTTTGCATTGTTATGGCATTTATAGACGGTGTTTTCAAAGCAAATTACTTTGTGAAATCGGCAATAAAGCTTGTGCTTTTTCTCGGTGCACCGCTTGTGTATGCGGGATTTGACAAAGAAATAGAGTTAAAACCGCTTTTTAAATTAAATAAATCAGGTGTTAAAAGCGCGGCACTTCTTGCAGTTTTAATTTATGCTGTAATTTTAGGCGGATATTTGCTTCTCAAAGACATTTTTGACTTTTCGGGAATAACAAAATCGCTCACATCTAATATAGGAGTAAAACGCGAAAACTTCGTTTTTGTATCGCTCTATATTTCTTTTGTAAATTCGCTTTTGGAAGAATTCTTTTTCAGAGGCTTTACATTTATAAGCCTTCAAAAAAATGCTAACAACAAATTTGCATACATATTCAGCGCAGGCGTTTTTGCGCTGTATCACATCGCGATGATGATTGGCTGGTTCTCAATCGGCATTTTTGCAATTGTTTTAGCGGGGCTTTTTGCAGGCGGAATTATTTTTAACTATTTAAATTCAAAAAGCAGAACGATTTATCCCTCTTGGTTTGTTCATATGTTTGCAAACTTTGCGATAAATACAATTGGATTTATGCTTTTTGGTATAATTTAGTGAGGGAAAAATTATGAAAAACATATTAAAATACATATTGATTGGTATCGGCGTTGTGATAATACAGTGGATTTTTCTCGCTCTTGCCATGGCATTTTTTAGCGGAACTTCACATGAGGGTGCAATTACAATAGGCGTTGGTATGTTTTTGGCGTTTGTAATTGTTATTTGCACGGGAATAATCATAGACAGCATTAAAAGATAGGAGAAATTATGAAAACAGGATATTCTAAAATTTGCATAACGCCACCACTTGGAGCTCCGATTTACGGCTATTTTGATCTGCGATATACAAAAGGTGTGCTAGACGATGTTTTTGTTCGCGCGATAGCCTTTGATGATGGAGATAAAAAAGCGGTTGTTATTGCGCTTGATATTTGCGAAATGCCGCAGGCAATTTTTGATAAATTAAAAGATGCGGTAAGTGCGGCGTGCGATGTTCCGCGTGAGGCGGTTTTCATTTCGTGCTCGCACACTCATACTGCACCGCAAGTCGGTGGCAATACAGCAGAATTTGATGCGTATTTTACAAGCTGCGTGAAAGATGCCGCATGTTATGCGATTTCCGATTTGGAGGATAGCACGGCTTATTTTGCGGAAACAGAATGTTCAACAATATCATATAACCGCCGTTACAGAATGAAAGACGGCTCGGTTATGACAAATCCGGGCATCAACAACGAAAATGTAGATTGTGTTCTCGGCGAGGCGAGTCAAAAGGTTAAACTTCTTAAATTTAAACGAAAAAATGATGAGATTGCGCTTGTGAATTTTGGAACACATGCAGATACAATCGGCGGCGACTTTATAAGCGCAGACTATCCCGGCGTTTTATGCGCAACTCTTGAGAGAGCTTTGCCAGAGGTTAAATGCGCATTTTTACTCGCGCCTGAGGGTGATGTTAATCACATTAATCCGTTCCCGACGGAGAGTGAAATGGCGCTTTCCAAAATTGATTTTGACAATGTTCCGCGTGGAGTAAAACTTGCCGAGCATATGGGAAAAACGATTGCAGGCGCTGTGATTTCTGTGTATACTATTGCAGAAGAAATTGAAATGTCAAAAATTTCATTTGCAGAGAAGGCGGTTAACCTTCCCTCAAATCAGGAAAACGACAGAGTTTCCGATGCCGAATATATTGATGAAATGTATAGTGCAGGGCGCGGCGATGAGCTTCCGTTTAAGGGGATGGAGCTTACAACTGTTGTGTATGAAGCAAAGCGAATTTTAGATTTGCAAAATGGGCCTGAAAGCTATGAGTTTTTACTTTCTGCATTAAAGCTTGGCGACATTGTATTTGCAGGAATTGCAGGTGAGCCGTTTGTTAAAATCGGTATGCGCATTGATGAAAATTCACCGTTTAAAGCAACATTTACCTGCGCACTTGCAAATGCAGAGGGCGGATATATTCCAACTTCCAATGCATATGACGAGGGTGGATATGAAGCGCGAAGCTCATATTTAAAGCGCGGCGGCGACGATATTATAGTTTCGGGAATGACTGAACTTTTAAATAATTTAAAGTAGGTGAAAGGTATGCTTTATAAAAATTTAAGATATCCGGGAGGACTCGGAAAGGCGCTCACATTAAGCTATGACGACGGTTGGACAGAGGATATTCAGCTTGCGAAAATAATGAATAAGCACGGCATTAAAGGAACGTTTAATTTACATAACGATGAGCTTAAAAAAATACTCGGAAACACAAGTCTTACTATTGAAGAAACCTATGAGTACATCATAAACCCCGGCCACGAAATTGCGGCGCACGGGGCATTCCACCGTGCAGAGGGTCAGCAGCGCGCGGTTGACGGAATTTCGGATGTTCTGTTTAACCGCCTTGAATTAGAGAAAAAGTTTGACAGAATTGTCCGCGGTATGGCATATCCCGACAGCGGTATAAGACGCTTCGCAAATGGGGCAACCTATGAGAGCATAAGGCATTATTTAATTGATTTAGACATCGCTTATGTTAGAACAATCGGCGGCGATAACGACGAATTTAACTTGCCGACCGACTGGTACTGCTGGACACCGACCGCACATCACAAGAACCCGAAGCTTTTTGAATATGTTGATAAGTTCTTGAAGATGAATCCGTGCGATAAAGGCACGTATCCGTCTAACAGATGCCCGCGCCTTTTCTTCCTTTGGGGCCATAGCTTTGAGTTCAGATTCGATGACAATTGGAATATAATTGAAGAATTCTGCGAAAAGATAGGCGGCCGTGACGATATCTGGTATGCTACAAATATTGAAATTTACGACTATGTAACTGCATATAACCGTCTTGAATGGAGTGCAGACAGTATGCGTTGCCATAACCCGACTGCACTTAAAATCTGGTTTGATGTTGACGGTAAGGTTTATGAGATAAATCCGGGTGAGACAATTAAACTATAGCAAAAGGCCGCACTGCGGCTTTTTTGTTTACGGAATATTTACAAAATTATTTTTAAATTTTAATCTTTTATTCACAAATAAATAGTATACTTGTAAATATAAAATGCCTTGGAAGGAGAAATTGCATATGGCGATTTTCGACAAAATAGCGGATTTGTTTAAAAACAAAGGTGATAAAAAGTCTAAACTCTGGAAGATAATTGCAATTATTTTGGTTGTGATTATTTTGGTGTCGCTTCTTTTCAGAGGTTGTGGCAAAGATAAAAAGACAAATGAGGTTTCTTACATATACGATAAGGTTACAACTCGCAGTATCACGCAGTCTATAACAGATAGTGGAACGCTTGAACCTGCAGACTCATATACGGTTATTTCGCTTGTTTCGGGTGAAATTTTAAGTGCTGATTTCAACACGGGTGACGTTGTTGAGAAGGATACTGTTTTATATCAAATAGACTCATCGGATGTGGGCAACGGCTTGGAACGTGCACAGAATAGTCTTGCGAAAACACAAAGAAAATACAATGACGTTGTTAAACAGCGCGACGATTTAACTGTAGAGGCACCGATTAGCGGAAAATTAAGTGAATTTAACGCACGTATCGGAGATACCGTGGGTAACGGTTCAAAAATTGCTGTGATTGAAGATGTCGACACGTTGGTTTTAACTGAATATTACAGTGATGAATATGCGGGGAAGATTTATGCAGGGCAGACAGCAACGGTTTCCGTTTCGTCTCAGATGCTCAATTTAACCGGCACAGTCAAAGAAGTTTCAAGCGTTAAGCGTACATCGGAAACGGGCGTTTCTTGCTTTGCGGTTACCGTTTCAGTTAAAAATCCCGGTTCGCTAAAAGTGGGAGACAGCGCAACTTGCTGGTTATCAAACAATATTTACCCGACAATCACTGATGACGACGGATTTGAAGCTGCAAACCGAAAGATAATATATAGCGGTGTTACGGGTAAGGTACATAAAATAAACATCAATAATAACGAAACCGTCAAAGCGGGGCAGACTATTATGGTTATGACGAGTGATACGTTAGATGATGAAATTTTAGATGCATCTGATTCACTGCGCGATGCGGAATTATCGCTTGAAAGTCAGACTGATGTTCTGGATAATTACACGATTGAGGCGCCAATCGGCGGCACGATTGTTGATAAGTATTACAAAGAAGGCGAGAACACTGAAATGGGCAAAACACTTTGCACTATTTTTGATTTATCCAGCCTTAATATTACGTTGAATGTCGATGAACTCGATATCAAAACACTTGCAGTCGGGCAAAGGGCAACTGTTACGGCCGACGCAGTTGAGGGAAAAACTTACGAAGGAATTATAACCGAAGTTGGCATTAACGGCACAGCTTCAAACGGTGTAACAACATATCCTGTAAAAGTGCGTGTTGATAATCCGGAGGGGCTGCTTCCGGGAATGAATGCGGATGTGGCAATTGTTGTCACTGAACGAACTCAAGTACTGACAATTCCGGCGGGTGCCGTGAGCGCAGGAAATCGCGTTTTAGTTAAAACTAAAGACGGAAAAACAGGCGAGGGCGCACCTGATGGTTATGAATACGTTAAAGTTGAGGTTGGCGTATCCGATGACGATTTTGTTGAAATCATATCGGGACTTTCGGCTGATGATGAAATAGCTTATGTTCCGCAGACCGCATCTAACAGAGGAATGTTCCCGATGGGAATGCCGATGGGCGGAATGAACGGTGGCGGTATGCAAGGCGGAAACCGAACAGGCGGCGGTATGCAAGGCGGAAACCGTACCGGTGGCGGTATGCCTACGGGAGGAAGATAGAATATGACTCCTCTTATCGAGTTTAAAAATGTATGCAAAACCTATTTTATGGGCGACGAAGTGGTGCGTGCGGCAGACGAAATTTCACTTAAAATTTGGAGAGGTGAGTTCGTTGCAATCGTCGGTAAATCAGGCTCGGGAAAATCTACTTGTATGAACATAATCGGATGTCTTGACGTGCCTACAAGCGGTGAATATCTGCTCGAGGGAAAAAACGTTGGCGAGATGGATAAAAACGAGCTTGCGGAATTTCGCAATGCAAAGCTTGGATTTATATTTCAGCAATATAATCTTTTGCCTAAATTAAATGTGCTTGACAATGTTGCTGTGCCGCTTATGTATGCAGGGCTTGCAAAAAAAGAGCGCAATGAAATTGCAAAGAAAGCACTCGAAAAAGTAGGGCTTTCAGACAAGCTTAAAAACCTGCCGAATCAGTTATCGGGCGGACAGCAACAGCGTGTTTCGATTGCACGCGCCTTATCAAACAATCCATCTGTAATACTGGCTGATGAACCGACGGGTGCGCTTGATTCGAGAACAGGGCGCGAAGTGCTTTCTCTTTTACAGGATTTGCACAAAGCGGGGAACACCGTTGTGCTCATAACGCACGACAATTCAATTGCCGCAACTGCAGAGCGAGTTATAAGACTCGAAGACGGTAAAGTCGTGTTTGACGGCGCGTCAGACGACCCTGCATCGGGCGTAAGGAAAGACGAGGTGGCAGGCAAATGAAAATTACAGAAAGCCTAATCCTTGCACTTTCCAACATTAAAAGCGGTAAAATGCGCGCGTTTTTAACTATGCTTGGTATTATAATCGGAATATCCTCGGTTATGGTAATCATTGGTGTGGGCAACGGAATGGAAAGCTATGTTAAGGAAAGCTTTGAGAGTATGGGCGCAAACACGCTCACCGTTATCTATACAGGCAGAGGAACAACGCGCAAGTTGACTAATGAAATTATGCAGGAGATAGTTTCCGAAAACTCAGAGTTTTTTGAGTTTGTATCACCGACCGTAACGATACAGGGAACAGCGAAGGTCGGAAAGGAAACGTTAGATGAAACGAGCGTTTCCGGTGTTGGCGAGCAATATTTTAAAATCAAAAGCTACACGCTTTCCAAAGGCAGAGATTTCCGCTACTTGGACATGTTAAATCGTGAACGAAACTGCATTGTGGGAAGCTATATTGATAAGGTATGGTATCAGGGAAATGCTGTGGGGCAAACAATTCGCATAGGAACGAATGTGTTTAAAATTGTCGGAGTGCTTGAGCAGGAGGAAAGCTCAATGGATGAGGGAAACACAGACGATGCAATATATGTGCCGTATACAACCGCTTCTCGCATTAACGGAAGTAACACTATCTCGTCGTACAATGTTACAATAACCAGCGAAGATAAAACAGATGCTGCAGTTGAGCTTCTCGAAAACAAGCTTTTAGAGAAATTGCGCTCGGAGGATGCATATAACGTTGTGAGCTTAGGTCAGATTTTAGATGCAATGACCGAGATGATAAATGTGCTTATAACGGTACTTGCGGTAATTGCAGCGATTTCTCTCGTTGTCGCGGGCGTTGGAATTATGAACATTATGCTGGTTTCAGTTTCTGAGCGCACACGTGAAATCGGTATCCGCAAGGCGCTGGGTGCGAAAGAAAAGTATATATTAACGCAGTTTGTTATCGAGGCTGCAATGATATCCGCAATAGGTGGAATAATAGGAATTTTATTCGGTTACGGACTCTCTTCGGTCGCAACTGTTTTGATTACTAGTATGCTTGAGGTTGAAATGGCGGTTACGCCATCGCTTTATTCAATTGCTCTGGCGTTTGGTGCGTCTGCAGCAATAGGTATTGTGTTCGGATATCTGCCGGCACGCCGTGCGGCAACACTTAATCCGATAGACGCGTTGCGTTACGAATAAATTAGGGAGGTTTTAAAATGAAGAAAGCAGTATCAATTCTTCTTGTCTTAGCAATGCTTTGCACGAGTTTACCTGCATTTGCGGCATTTAGCGATATAAATGACAAAAACACAGCACTTTGTGCAAATGTTTTGCAGAGCTTGGGTATAGCATCGGGTACGGGTGATAATAAATTTTCGCCTAATACAATCTTAACTCGCGCACAGTTTTGCACCTTTGCAGTGCGTGCAATGGGGCTAGAGGAAAAGGTGGCGACATCGTCATACAAGACTCTATTTACTGATGTTAAACCGGGCGATTGGTATGTAGGCTATGTTAACGTCGCATACGACAAGGGTATTGTTAAAGGCTACGGCAACGGAAAATTTGGTCCGAATGACCCGATAAATTACGGTCAGATTGTAACCGTGCTCCTTAGAATTTTGGGTTATACAACTGATGATATCGGAAAAGTCTGGCCGACGGATGACATAAATTATGCAAAAGAATTAGGGCTTTCCGATAACGTTTCGGCAGCGGCAAACTCAAATATCAATCGCGCAACCGCGGCAATTTTGCTTTACAATATGTTAAAAACCGAGGTTAACGGCACGGATATTGAGTATTATAACAAAATAAATGGCGTTTCATCTGTGCAGACCGCGATTGTGCTTGATACGCGCGCAGATAACGAATATGCAAAGAATCAGCTTATGGCTTGCACGATAAACAACAACGGAACGGCGATTGAATATTTCGAGCAGAAAAATATAGTACCGACTGATCTTGAGGGGTCTATGGGTGATATTCTCTTAAACGCCGCCGGAAAAGTAATCGGCTTTATTCCGGATTCAAGCCGTATTGAAGATGTTGTTATTGACTCTGCGAAGGCAACGGGAATTGTTGATAAAAGCGGAAGAACACACAGAATTGGCGGCAGTGCAACTGTGATTATCGGCGAGGAGCTTTATTCGTGGAGTGGCAGCGGATATTTACAGATTGATGCACAGAAAGGTAAAACCGCGCGCATTTACTATAATGAAGACGGTGCGGTAACTTATGTTTACCTTGCAACGGGCGTTAGTGGCAATAATACAGATGTATTCGTTGCAGAAACAAATTCCGCGGCGAGCGAGCTTGCGCGAAAACTTAATTTAACTTCGAGTCATTTGATATCAAAAAACGGTGTGCTCGCACAAGAGAGCGATTTGGCAAAGAATGACGTTGCATATTATAACTCTGTTACAAACACGCTTTGCGCATCTGATTTGAGGATAACTGGCATTATTGAGAGCGCATACCCGAATGTTCAGGCGGCAGAAACAATAACTATCGGTGGATGTGAAATAAAGGTACTTGATGCCGCATGGGATACGTTGGATAAATTTAAACTGGGTGAGCACGTAACGCTTCTTTTAACTGATGACTGCAAGGCTGTAAAAGCTGTGGAATCAGGAAAACTTTCAGGTGATATGCTGGGAATTTTAGCTGCTGACGGAAAAAGTATAACACTTGCCTTAAGTGGTTTGACACTTCATGCAGATGAAATTCAGGCAAATGAAAAGCTGTATGGTAAGTTAGTTAAGGTTTCATCGGGCAAGAACAGACTTATCTGTTCAACGCCTGAGGAACAAAAGGCTCTGCGCCTTGATGTTGATGATATGAAGCTGGGAAGTTATGAGCTTGCGAAGTCCTGCGCGATTTACGAGCAGGCAGGCTCGGGAACATACAAGGGCTACGTGTACAGCTTAGATGGAGAGCTTGGTAAAAAATCAAAAGACTTGGATGCGCTTAGCTTCACGGATTCCGTTGCATCTGCCAATGTGGTTAATTATCACGTGAATTCGGTGGGCAAGGTTGATGTGATTTTATTAAGCGATGTTACAGGTAACTGCTATGAATACGGAAAAATCAGCTATTACAGTAACGAAGCGGGATCGGACAATAAGTATTTAACCGTTACAAACAAAAACGGTGTGAGTGCGAAGTATATAAGCACAAGTGAGGCGATATCAAGCGCATATGCAGGCATTGCGATAACTAAATATAATGCAAAGAGCGAGAGTGTTGCAGCATCGACAAAGCTAACGAAATCTGCAGATATCAGCTTGGATAAAATCTTTTTAAACGGCGGCGATTGGTATGCAACCGTTAAGTCATATGAAATTCCGATAAGTGAGAAGGTTCAGGTGCATTTTGAATCGACCGACCAATGGTTTGAAGGCGAAGAGGGCATTAAAGTTGCTCTTGCATCGGGTATGGATATCGATGTGTATTATGACAAAACGCCAACAACGGGTGCTTTTGTTCGCGTTATAGTAGCAAGAAAATAAAAAAATCTCCGTGATTTCAATCACGGAGATTTTTTTATTTCGTTAAATCATATACTGAATCGCGAATGACAAGCTCCATCGGAAGAAGAACACTGTTTGGATTTTTGCCTTTAATTTTTTGGAAAAGCATATCCATCGCAAGAGCACCCATACCAACCTTGTCGATACCCATTGTTGTTAGATTAGGCTCAATATAGCGCGAGAGCACGATGTCGTCAATTCCTATAATTGAAATGTCGCGCGGTACGGAAAGGCCTAAATCCTTGGCACAGCGAATAACGCCTATCGCAAAGCTGTCAACCGCACATAAAATTGCGGTTGGTCTATCGGGTGAAGTAAGAAGCTTTTTTGCAACAATATATGCGGAATCCTCGCTCGTTGCAAAAATATTTGTAAATTCAGGACGTGGCGTTAAAGCCTTTTCAGACATTGCGGAAGTGAAGCCGTTTAACGTCTGCTCATAAAAGTCCGACACGACGTTTGATGCAATCATTGCAATGTTTTGATGCCCATGATTTAGAAGATAAGTCGTAGCATCAAAAGTTGCGCCACGATAATCAGGACTTATGGATGTTATGTTCTTGTTACTTGAGTGTGAGTCAACAACAACGAAAGGAACGCCAAGCTCGACCGCCTTATCAATGAGAGCAGGGGTAATGTCCTGCATAAATATTATCCCGTCTGCTTCGCCGGAATAGATTGCATCGGGCAGATTATTTTGTGAAGCAATTGGTTTTCCGATCAGGATGTTGTAGTTGTATTTAAGGCTTCGGTTTAAAATACCTCGGGTTATTTCAAAATAGAACAGGTCATCGAACGGAGACGAGAAGGAGTTTATCATAAGATAAATATTAAAGCTTTTGTTAAATAAAAGTTTTTTGGAATTTAAATTAGGCTTAAAATTATATTTATCAATGATTTCCTGAACTTTTTTGCGTGTGTCCTCACTAATACCGCTTTTGTTGTTCAACACAAAAGAAACAGCGGTAATTGAAACACCTGCCTCTTTTGCAATATCCTTAATTGTAACTCTTTTCACAAAATCACTCCGCCATTTTCCGTTTCTGTAAACATAGTATACCACTTTTTATCGACATTTGCAACAGAAAAGAAAAACCGCTCGATCAAGAGGGAAAACTTAAAGATCGAGCGGTTTTGTTAATGGGCGTATTTATTTACAATTTCTTTCATAAGCTCCCATTTGTTTTCCATATCGGAAACCAATTTAAGCTGAGTTCTTGTGCGGTCTAAATTATGGCCTTCGCGATGAATTTTGAAATATGTATCGCCTTGGAGGAAATCGGTAAGAAAACGCATTCCGCATTCAAAGGTCATAACCAATGCGCCCATTGGGAGAAGCTCAAGTTCTTTTTTTGTAAGACTTCCGTTACAGCCAATAAGAAAGCCCTTGGTGTAAGCTTTGAACATTTCTATATCTAACGAGACTTTTGTAAGGTCACGTTCGTCTTCAGCGGCGGTGGAAGCACCGAAGCGAATGGAATCGCCGAAGTCATTCATTGCAAGACCCGGCATAACGGTATCCAAATCAATAACGCAAATGCCCTTATGCGTTTTATTATCTATCATAATGTTGTTTAGCTTCGTATCATTATGTGTTACGCGCAAGGGGATTTGATTTGAGTCAAGTAGTTCTGAAAAGTAATTTGCAATGTGCTCACGGCTGAAGATAAATTCTATTTCTTCTTTGACAAGACTTGCACGATTGCACACATCGGCATCGACTGCAGCCTTGAATGCCGCAAAACGGGCGCGAGTATCGTGAAAGGCAGGTATGGTTTCGTAAAGCTCGGATACCGGAAAATCCGACAGGAGCTTTTGGAAATTACCAAAAGCCTTTCCGCTTTCGTAAAAATCATTGATAGTCTCGGGCATATCGTAGCTTGTTGCATCTGTTATAAAAACATATGCGCGCCAGAAGTTGCCTCGTAAATCTTTGAAATACGGCTTATTGTCCCACGCTTTTATTACATTTAATGTTTCTCGCATAGGATTTCCGCCATTTTCGAGTATTTTGTTTTTCAAATGCTCGGTTACTTTTAAAATGTTTTCCATAAGCTTAACCGGATCTGAAAAAACAGATTTGTTTATACGTTGTAAAATTACATTCAAAATTCCCATATCTGAAATTTTAAATGTTAACAGATAAGTGTCATTTATATGACCGTTACCGTAAGGCGAGGCACTTGTCAGTTTACCTGAAAAGTTAAAGCCGGCAAGCGCCTCTTTCAAGTTCCCACAATTCATTTTATCCTTCTCCTTATGCCTCAAGCACAAGAAAAGTTTACTATAAACTAAGTAAGAAGTCTTTGCAATATTACTTACATATTTTGTATTATTTAATTATTATATTGAAAAAGTTGTCTTTTTGGTGTATGATAAAGTAAAGCAAAAACAAGATAGTGCAAAGGAGTGGGATTATGGCAGCATATATTGGCATTAAACTAAAAAAAGAAATATGCATAGACGAACTTTTTACCGTCCATTATTTTGAGTATACCAGTGATTTTGCTTTTTCCGGTGAAGCGCATAACTTCTGGGAAGTTGTTTATGTTGATAAGGGCGAAATTATTGCAACTGCTGATAATGTCGAACATACATTAAAGCGCGGTGAGGCTTTTTTTCATAAGCCGAATGAATTCCACACGCTCCGCGCAACGGGTACGGTTGCCCCGAATCTGACTGTTATTTCTTTTTCATCAAGTAGTCCTGCTATGAAATATTTTGAGAATAAAAAGGTCCGCGTTGATGAAACGGAGAGGAATCTGCTTGCAGATATCGTTTACTATGCACAGGTTTGTTTTGAGAATAAATTAAATGATCCATACTTTACAAAACTTGTGCGAAATGGTGAGGAAATTGTTGGCGGAGAACAACTTATCGAGACAAGTCTTACACATTTTTTGACACATATACGCCTTCGTGAAACATATTGCACGGAGCTTAGCTTTAATCGCCCGAATACTGTGGTTAGAAGCAAGTCAGACAGCGATACCTTTAATCGAGTTAGTGAATACTTAGAACACAATTTAAACAAACAACTCTCATTAAATCAAATTTGTCATGACAATTTAATCGGTCTTTCAAAACTTCAAAAGCTGTTTCGAGCTAAAGTCGGAACAGGAGTTATTGATTATTTTATAAAGCTGAAGATTGACAAGGCAAAACAAATGATTCGTACAGGAAATATGAACTTTACTCAGATATCACAGTCGCTTGGTTATTTGTCGTTGCACTATTTTTCGCGACAATTCAAAAGATACACAAAAATGACACCTTCAGAGTATGCATCGTCAATAAGAGCAATTACAGAAAGAAAATAAACCGCTTGGGATAATCCCAAGCGGTTTTAATTATCTCATAAGACCAATACAGTCATAGAACGGTTTTTTAGCAATTAATTTTTTATCTTCCTTGAATTCATCGTGTGCGAGAGTGATAATACTAAGATCACAAGCCTCAATTGCCAATTCAAGAGATAAATTTTTAAATCCGTTAATTTCGTCTGCTTTTGCATTCGGCTCACAGCAGATTACATTAAAGCCGAGTTCTTTTAGATGTTTGCAGATTTCAACCGAAGGACTTTCGCGAAGGTCGTCAACATTTGGTTTATACGCCATACCTAAAACTGCAATAGTTGCGCCGCTATCACAGAGCTCTGCAACCTTTTCGCAAATATAATGCGGCTTTTTGTCATTCTCTAAACGCGCCGCTAAGATAAGCGGAGTTGAGTCTTCAAACTTTTCGTGGATAAACCATGGGTCAACAGCGATACAGTGACCGCCGACACCGGCACCCGGAGTTAAAATATTAACGCGCGGATGACAGTTTGCAAGTTCAATAAGCTCGAAAACATCTATATCCATCTTGTCGCAAATCATTGACAACTCATTAGCAAAAGCGATGTTTATATCGCGGTATGTGTTCTCGGTGAGCTTACACATTTCAGCGGTAATATCATCTGTAACATGGAGCTTTCCGCCATCTACAAGCTTTTCATAAATTTCAAGAACAAGCTCCGCTGCCTTTGGTGACGATGCACCGATAATTCTGTCATTCTCGCGGAGCTCAATTAACATTCTGCCCGGGATGATTCTCTCAGGGCAATGTGCAGTGTAGAACTCATCGCGTGAAAGACCGCTTGCTTTTTCAAGTGTTTCAGTCATAAGCGCGGTTGTGAGTGGCGGAACGGTAGACTCTAAAATAACGAGCGCTCCCGGTTTTAATGCCTTTGCAACGATTTCTGCTGCAGACACAACATATTTTAAATCCGCGCGGCGTTTGCCACCCTCGGTTGAAAACGGAGTGGGCACGCATATAATGTATGCATCTGTTGACGGGCAGACAGATGAGAAGGTAAGCTTTCCAGAAGATGTAGCTTCGTCAAATGCCTCCTGAAGACCCGGCTCAACGATGTGAATTTTACCTGATTGCAACTTGGAAAGCACCGCTTCACTAACATCGAAACCGCGAACGTCAAAGCCTGCGCGGGCAAGAGTGATCGCGGTGGGGAGACCGATGTAACCAAGACCAACAACTGTAATTGTTTTCATTTGTCAATACTTCCTTTATGATTATAATCCTGCATCTGCGCGCAGTGCCGGAGCCATGTCAATTTTCTCCCATGGGAGATCAAGTTCAGGTCTGCCGAAGTGACCGTATGCCGCGGTCTGTTTATAAATTGGGCGGCGAAGGTCGAAGTGTGAAATGATCTTAGCCGGACGCATATCGAAATGCTTCATAACGAGCTTTGCGATCTGCTCATCCGGGATGATACCGGTACCCTGAGTTTCAACTAAAACTGAAACCGGATGCGCAACGCCAATTGCATAAGCAACCTGCAATTCACAACGCTTTGCAAGTCCTGCTGCTACAATGTTCTTTGCGATATAGCGCGACATATAAGCGGCAGAACGGTCAACCTTTGTTGGGTCCTTACCTGAGAATGCGCCACCGCCGTGACGGGCATAACCGCCGTAGGTATCAACAATGATTTTTCGGCCGGTAAGACCTGAGTCACCCTGCGGACCACCTGTTACGAAACGACCTGTAGGGTTAATAAAGATTTTTGTATTTGTGTCCATATATTTCTCTGGCATAATCGGAGAAATAACGGTTTCATACATTGCCTCGCGGAGTGTTTCGAGTGAAACATCCGGGGAGTGCTGAGTTGAGAGAACAATTGCATCGCAACGCGCAATGTTGCCATCATCGTCATATTCAAAAGTTACCTGTGTTTTACCGTCCGGACGGATGAAATCAACCTCGCCGGATTTACGAACTTCGGTAAGACGCTGAGCCATACGATGCGCATATGTAATCGGAGCAGGCATAAGCTCAGGGGTTTCATCGCAGGCAAAGCCGAACATCATACCCTGATCGCCGGCACCAATCTGATTTGCGGCATCTAAATCTTTTGCCTTGATTTCGAAAGCGTTGTCAACGCCGAGAGCAATATCGGCAGACTGTTCATCAATTGATGTGAGCACTGCACAGGTATTGCCGTCAAAGCCTATTTCAGGTGAGTTGTAGCCAATGTCGCTTATTGTTTTTCTGACGAGTGAAGGAATATCAACGTAACAGCTGGTTGATATTTCACCCATAACAAGTGCCATACCTGTTGTTACAATGCTCTCACATGCAACGCGTGCACTTGAATCCTCAGCCAAAATTGCGTCTAAAACCGCATCTGAAATCTGGTCACAGACTTTATCCGGATGTCCTTCGGTAACCGATTCTGATGTAAATTTGTAATGTGCCATAGTTAATCATTCCGTTTCTATATAAGTATACAAATTTAGTATATCATATAAAAAAGAAAAATAAAAGACTTTTTCACAAAAAAATAAACACACAAACATTTGTATTGAAAACATGCGTGTTTTGTGTTATAATAAATGCATCAAATTATACGCGAGGGATATATTAATGGCAGAAGGACATAGAGAAAGATTAAGAGCGCGACTTGAGAATGAGGAAATTGATAATATTCCCGATTATGTAGTGCTTGAAATGATGCTTACAGCAACACTTGCGCGTTGTGATACGCATGATTTAGCACTTCGGTTGCTTGAGCGTTTTGGAACAATTGCCGGAGTTGTTGATGCTCCTAAAAGTGAATTGTTACAAGTGGAGGGTATGGGCGAAGCGGCGGCAAGTCATGTGAAGCTATTGCCTAAAATCTATAAAAAATATGAGCTTTCAAAGTGGAGCGATAAGATTATTTTGCAAGGAGCAGATGCCACCGGCAAATACCTGCTTAGTAAATTCATAGATTGTGATGTTGAAACGGTTTATGTTCTCTGTCTTGATGTTAATTGCAGGCTGATTGCTGCCGAGAAGGTATATGAGGGCAATATAAATATGGTAACGCTTTCAGCAAATAAAATTGCAAACTGTGCGCTCAAACATAACGCATCACGTGTTGTTATAGCGCATAATCACCTAAGTGGCAACGCTTTGCCATCGGTTGAAGATAAACAAACAACAGAGATGCTAAGAAACTCGCTTTTGATTATGGGCATCAGCTTGGACGACCATTTGGTAATTGCGGGCAGAGATTACGTTTCCATAGCAGAAGATAGTATGAAGGTTAAATATCTGGAGGAATAGTGTGGGTAAATTTGAGGTAGTTTCAAAATTCACCCCGAGTGGCGACCAGCCGCAGGCAATTGATAATTTAGCGCGTGGCGTTGAGCTTGGTTTTGAAGAACAAACCCTGCTCGGTGTTACCGGCTCGGGAAAAACCTATACAATTGCAAAGCTGATTGAGCGTGTGCAGAAGCCCACGCTTGTTTTGGCGCACAATAAAACACTTGCATCTCAGTTGTGCTCCGAATTTCGTGAGTTTTTCCCAAATAACGCGGTTGAATATTTTGTTTCATACTTCGACTACTATCAGCCGGAGGCGTACATTCCGCATACCGATACTTATATTGAAAAAGACTCATCAACAAACGAGGAAATTGACCGCTTGCGACACAGTGCAACCTCGGCACTTTCTGAGCGCGAGGATGTTATAATTGTTGCATCGGTTTCCTGTATCTACGGTCTGGGTGACCCGATTGACTATCACAGTATGGTTATATCGCTGAGACCCGGTATGACCTATGACCGTGATGCAATGATTAAGAAGTTAATTGAAATCCGCTATGAGAGAAATGATATTGCATTTGAACGCAATAAGTTCCGCGTGCGCGGTGATACAGTTGAAGTTTTTCCTGTTTACTCCGCTGATTCGGCGATAAGAATTGAATTTTTCGGTGATGAGGTCGAGCGAATTTCCGAAATAAATGTGCTTACAGGAGCTCCGAAACGTGAGCTTTTTCACGTTGCGATTTATCCCGCTTCGCATTATGTTTCAACGCCTGAAAAAATGGCGCGCGCGATGAACGAAATCGCCGATGAAATGGAAGCACAGGTTAAAGTGTTTGAGTCGGAAGAGAAGCTGATTGAGGCGCAGAGAATACGCCAGAGAACGCTTTATGACATTGAAATGATTCAGGAAATCGGCTACTGCAACGGCATTGAAAACTATTCGCGTATAATAAGCGGAAGAGAGCCGGGAAGTCCTCCGTATACACTGCTTGATTATTTTCCTAAAGACTTCCTGCTTGTTGTTGACGAATCACACGTTACTCTTCCTCAGGTGCGAGGAATGTATGCCGGTGACCGATCGAGAAAGGAAACTCTTGTTAATTTCGGGTTCCGTCTGCCGTCGGCATTTGATAACCGTCCGCTTAATTTTGAGGAGTTTAATGAACGTATAAATCAAGCAATCTACGTCTCCGCAACACCGGGTGAGTATGAACGAGAGCGCTCAGCGCAGATTGTTGAGCAGGTAATTCGTCCGACGGGGCTTTTAGACCCTGAAATAGACGTGCGCCCGGTTGAAGGTCAAATTGATGATTTAATAGGCGAAATAAATGCGCGAATTGCAAATGAAGAGCGAGTGCTTGCAACAACGCTTACAAAAAAAATGGCAGAGGATTTGACTGCATATCTCGAAAGCGTTGGCATTAAGGTGAAATATCTGCATCACGACGTTGCAACGATTGAGCGAATGGAAATAATTCGAGACCTGCGCTTGGGTACATTCGACGTGCTTGTGGGAATCAACCTTCTGCGCGAGGGTCTTGATATACCTGAGGTGTCGCTTGTTGCTATTCTGGATGCCGATAAAGAGGGCTTTCTCCGCAGTGAAACCTCGCTTATTCAGACAATTGGTCGCGCTGCAAGAAATGACCACGGTAAGGTTATAATGTACGCCGATAAAGTAACTGATTCAATGGCGCGTGCGATTGATGAAACAAACCGTCGTCGCACAATTCAACAGGAATATAACGATAAAAACGGAATTGTTCCTAAAACAATTAAGAAAAATATCCATGAGCTCATTGAGATTTCAAAGAGCACGGAGAGCACAAAAGTCAAGAAGAAGCTTAGCCGTTCAGAGCGTGAGGATATGATTGCGAAGCTCGAAGCTGATATGAAAGAGGCGGCTAAGATGCTTGAATTTGAATATGCCGCTATGCTGCGCGACAGGATTATTGAGCTGCGCGGTGAGGGAGAGAAGAAGTAAATGCGTGATAATATTTTAGTTAAAGGTGCAAGGGAGCACAATCTTAAAAATATAGATGTTGAAATTCCGAGAGATAAGCTTGTTGTTATAACAGGTCTTTCAGGTTCGGGAAAGTCCAGCCTTGCATTCGACACTATTTATGCCGAGGGGCAGAGACGATATGTAGAGTCACTGTCCTCTTATGCGCGCCTGTTTTTAGGTCAGATGGAAAAACCGGAGGTTGACTATATTGAAGGCTTATCTCCTGCAATTTCAATCGACCAGAAAACAACGTCTAAAAACCCGCGTTCAACTGTAGGAACTGTCACCGAGGTTTATGACTATCTTCGCCTTTTGTGGGCGCGAGTAGGCACTCCGCACTGCCCTAAGTGCGGAAAGGTTATCGAACAGCAGTCGATTGACCAGATTATAGACAAGGTTATGAAATTGCCTGCAGGCACTAAATTTCAAGTGCTTGCACCGGTTGTTCGCGCGCGAAAAGGCGAATATGCAAAGGTTTTTGAGGATGCATCAAAATCAGGCTACGTTCGCGTTCGTGTTGACGGAAGCATTTACGATTTAAGTGAGACAATAAAGCTTGATAAAAATAAAAAACATAACATTGAAATTGTTGTTGACCGCCTTATAGTGAAGGAAGAGGCTAGAAGCCGAATTACCGATTCAGTTGAAATTGCGGCAAATTTAGCCGGCGGAATTGTAATTATTGATGTTATCGGAGGCGAAGAGTTTCTGTTTTCGCAAAACTACGCGTGTGACGATTGTGGTATAAGCATTGAGGAGCTTACTCCACGTCTGTTTTCGTTTAACAATCCTTACGGCGCGTGTCCTGACTGTACGGGACTCGGCACATGGCTTAAGGTTGACCCTGAACTTATCATTCCGAATAAAAAGCTCTCAATTTTAGAGGGTGGAATTAATGTTACCGGCTGGGTACATGCCGATCCGGGAACTATTGCGCGTATGTATTATGATGGACTTGCTAAATTCTATAATTTCGATTTAAATACCCCAATTGAAAATTTGCCGAAAGAAGTTATTGAAAAGATTTTATATGGCACAGGTAAGGATAAAATTGAGTTAAGCTATGATAAATCATACGGCAAAGGCACATACACTCAAAGCTTCGACGGAGTTATAACAAATATCGAACGCCGTTATCATGAAACCAACAGTGAAGCAATGCGCGCCGACATAGAAGAGTATATGTCAAACATAACCTGTCCGACCTGCAAGGGTAAACGCCTTAAAAAGGAGGCACTTGCAGTTACGGTAAACGGTATGAATATTGCTGATTTTACCGAGATGTCAATTAAAGATGAGCTTGATTTTATTGTGAACCTCTCGGATACATTAACTGAACGTGAGCTTAAAATCGCAGAGCAGATTTTAAAGGAAATCCGCGAGAGACTCGGATTTTTAAAGAGTGTCGGCCTTGAATATTTAACTCTTTCGCGCTCGGCGGGAACGCTATCGGGCGGAGAGAGTCAGAGAATTCGTCTTGCAACGCAGATTGGCTCATCGCTTATGGGCGTTTTGTATATCTTAGACGAGCCGTCAATCGGTCTTCATCAGAGAGATAACGATAAACTGCTGGGAACACTTAAAAATCTGCGCGATTTGGGCAATACCTTGCTTGTTGTTGAGCACGATGAGGATACAATGCGCGCTGCGGATTATATAATTGACGTAGGGCCGGGAGCCGGTGTACACGGTGGAGAGATCGTCTGTGCAGGAACAGCGCAGGAAATTGAAGCGTGCGAGAAGTCAATTACCGGTCAGTATTTGTCGGGTAAGAAGTGCGTGCCTACACCGAAAGAAAGAAGAGTCGGCAACGGTAAAACACTTAAAGTTTTTGGTATGCGTGAGAACAATTTAAAAGGCATCGATGTTGAAATTCCGCTTGGAACTTTTACTTGTGTAACAGGTGTTTCCGGATCGGGTAAATCTTCATTTGTCAATGAAATATTGCATAAAAACCTTGCTGTGCAGTTGAATCGCGCGAAGATGCGAACAGGCAAGTTTGACCGTATGGAGGGGCTTGAGCATTTAGATAAGGTTATAGATATCGACCAGTCGCCGATTGGCAGAACTCCGCGCTCTAACCCTGCGACATATACAGGCGTATTTAACGATATACGCGAGCTTTTTGCGTCTACACCTGATGCAAAAATGCGCGGATATACAGCGGGAAGATTTTCATTCAATGTGCGCGGTGGCAGATGCGAGGCGTGTGCAGGTGACGGTCTGGTTAAAATTGAAATGCACTTTTTGCCTGATATCTATGTTGCTTGTGACGTTTGCGGCGGTAAACGATATAACCGCGAAACACTTGAGGTGCGCTATAAGGGCAAGAATATTTTTGAAGTGCTTGATATGACGTGTGAAGAAGCACGCGACTTTTTTGCAAATATTCCGAAAATTTCGCGAAAGATTGAAACTCTGTGCGAAGTAGGGCTTGGGTATGTTAAACTCGGTCAGTCTTCAACAACTCTCTCCGGCGGTGAAGCGCAACGCGTTAAGCTAGCAACCGAGCTTGCAAAGCGAAGCACGGGCAAGACAATTTACATTTTAGATGAGCCGACAACGGGGCTTCACGTTGCCGATGTTCATAAGCTCATCGAAATGCTGCAGCGTCTTGTTGATGCAGGAAATACAGTTGTTGTAATCGAGCATAATTTAGACGTTATCAAAACCGCAGATTATATAATTGATTTGGGGCCTGAGGGTGGCGACCGCGGAGGAAAGGTGGTTTGCACAGGAACACCTGAAGAGGTTGCAAAGTGCAAAAAATCATACACAGGTCAGTATCTAAAAAAGTGTTAAAATAAAAAAGATTCTGCATATGCAGAATCTTTTTTATTTATCATCATTATCTTTATTGTGTTTTGCATCCATAAAAATTTTAGCACCGAGTATTACCGCGAGAACTATTGCGAATATAAGCATAAGAGCGCGGAGCTCACCGGTTGTTGCAAGTATAACTGCTGCAAGGCCTAAAAGACCACTCATAACGTATAAAATTGTTACCGTTTGCTTCTGGTTAAAGCCCATATCAATGAGACGGTGATGAACGTGACCGCGGTCAGCCTTCATTGGATTTTGACCCTTCAGGAGTCTGCGGATGATAGCAAACAGAGTGTCGAAAAGCGGAAGACCCAAAATGAGAAACGGAACCGCGAAAGAAACAAGCGCATAAAACTTAAAGAGACCTTGTATTGAAACACAGGCTAAAATGAATCCAAGAAATGTTGAGCCCGTATCTCCCATAAAAATTTTGGCAGGATTTAAGTTATACGGCATAAAGCCGATGCATGCACCTGCAAGTGCAGCCATAAGGATTGCAATGTTGTATTCGGGTAAGAAAATTGCAATTAAAAGAAGTGAAAATGCGGCGATTGATGAAACACCAACTGCGAGCCCATCCAGCCCGTCGATTAAATTAACCGCGTTTGTTATTGCCACAATCCAGATGATCGTTATTGGAATGGATAAAACACCGAGGTCAATGTACGGATCTGCGCTGAAAATATTCGGATTTGTAAACTTTTCAATAATTGTACCGTGCGAAACAACTATATACGCTGCAAAAATTTGCACTGCAAATTTAAGTAGCGCAGGAAGGGGGATAATGTCATCAACAATACCGAGTATTACAATGACGATAGCACCGATTAGTATCCCACGCAACTGAGTGGAAATATCCACAAACAGAATAACTGAGAACAAAAAGCCGAAGAATATTGCAAGACCGCCCATTCGAGGAATCGGCTTCTTGTGCATACGTCTGTCATCTTTCGGAACGTCGACTGCACCGACTTTTTCGGCTAGTAATTTAACAAGTGGGGTGCTTGCAAACGAAAGAACGGATGCGAGCACAAATGCAGCGATTGCTAAAAGAATAAATTTAATATCGATAACGAGCATAATAAAACCCTCTTACTTTTTAACAAATCCGACTTTTTTACGAACCTTTTCCATAGTGCGCTCGGCAAGAACACTTGCGCGCTGAGCGTTATTTTTATAGATTGATTCAAGATAATCCGGATGCTTTAAAAGTTCCTCGGTCTTTTCACGAATCGGGCGGAGCATCTCGACAACTGATTCACCGACGGCTACCTTGAAGTCTCCGTATCCGCGACCAGAAAACTCATTTGTGATTTCATCCATAGTCTTGCCGGTAGCAATTGAGTAAATCGTCATAAGATTATTAATGCCGTGCTTGCCCTCACGGTATTCAACGACCGCTTCACTGTCTGTAACCGCGCGTTTAAACTTTTTCATAATAGCCTCAGGCTTATCAAGAAGTAAAACAATTGCATTTTCATTTTCGTCTGATTTAGACATCTTCTTTTCCGGCTCGGCAAGGCTCATAATTCTGCCGCCGACCTTTGGAATATACGGCTCAGGTACGGTAAATGTATTACCGTGCACGCCATTGAAGCGCTCGGCAACGTTGCGCGCAAGCTCTAAATGCTGCTTCTGGTCCTGACCTATGGGCACTAAATCAGTCTTATATAAAAGAATATCGGCTGCCATTAAAACAGGGTAGTCAAAAAGACCTGCGTTAACGTTGTCTGCATGCTTTGATGACTTATCCTTAAACTGAGTCATACGAGAAAGCTCACCAAACATTGTGTAGCAATTTAAAATCCAGGAGAGCTCTGCGTGCTGAGGAACGTGGCTCTGGATATACATAATGTTTTTTTCGGGGTCAAGACCGCAGGCAATGTAGAGCGCAAGCAGTGAAAGAGTCTGCTCGCGGAGCTTTTTCGGGTCCTGTCTTACGGTGATTGCATGCATATCAACAACGCAATAAAGACAGTTGTAGATATCCTGCATATCAACCCAGTTGCGCAGTGCGCCGATATAATTTCCGAGTGAAATATTACCTGAAGGCTGAACACCCGAAAATACTATTTTTTTACGTTCGTTATTATCCATTATTGCACCTTATTTCTTATTTAACATAATCTGCAAGCACATTTGACATAATGCCAATGCCGCGACGAATTGTTTCGTTATTCGGAAGTGAGAAGTTTAGACGGAAGGTCGGAACAACCTCGCTCTCATTTACAGAGAAGGAGTTACCCGGCACTGCCGCAACCTTAGCTGCACCGCAGAGACGGCAGAACTCCATACTGTCATAGCCTTCAGGGAGGGTACACCATAAGAAGATACCACCCTCAGGACGAATATAACGCGCTCTACCCTCAAAGCCTGCATCAATTGCATCTGCCATAACGGAAAGACGCTCAGAATAAATCTTTTTAATCTTCTCTATATGAGCATCGATATCGCAGGTGTTTAAATATTCTGCACAAATCATCTGGAAGAAGAGGTTTGTATGTACGTCAGACACCTGCTTACATACTGTCATCTTTGAAATTATATCGCGGTGAGCGCAAGCAAAGCCAATGCGGATACCCGGAGCTAAAACCTTTGAATATGAGCCGGAATATATAACTCTTCCTGTTTCGTCTAAGCTCTTGATTGTCGGCACGTGCTCGCCTGTATAGCGAAGCTCAAAATACGGGTTATCTTCTAAAATGAAAACGTTATACTGCTCTGCAAGCTCAAGCATACGACGACGGCGCTCAAGAGTTAATGTGCAACCCGACGGGTTCTGGAACGTCGGGATAGTGTAGATAAGCTTAACGTTTGGCTGAGTTTTAAGCATAGTCTCCAAAACGTCCATATCCATACCGTCTTTATCCATCGGAACACCAACGAGATTAACCTTGTATGAACGGAAGGCGTTAAGTGAGCCGATAAAGCTCGGCGCTTCACATAAAATCGTGTCGCCCTCGTTGAGCAGCACCTTGGTAGCAAGCTCGATTGCCTGCTGACCACCGCTTGTTATAATTAAATCGTCGTGGCTCTTGCCGATGCCGTATTTGTTTTTAATACGCGCAGCGGTAAGCTCGCGAAGCGGGGTGTAGCCCTCTGTAACGCCGTACTGCAGAGCATTTGCTGAATTGTTTTTGAAAATGTCAGCCGCAATGCGCGCCATATCATCGACAGGGAAACTCTCCGGTGACGGGTTACCTGCCGCGAACGAA
Source organism: Eubacteriales bacterium (assembly GCA_045589235.1). GTDB lineage: Bacteria > Bacillota > Clostridia > Oscillospirales > JAAYXM01 > RGIG7332. The sequence continues at coordinate 33,373 of JAZNOR010000053.1, forward strand.
ATAACGCTCGGATCCTGCGTAACCTTTAAAATTTCACGGATTGCCGACGGCTGAAGCGAAGATATTCTATCAGAAAATTTTATGTTCATAATATATTGCCTCCTAATCTAAACTATTCTAGCACAAAAAGGCACATTTTTCAAGTGATAATATTATAAATCAATTGTTGCGCTTGGGGAGTTGGTTAAATCAACTGTGTATTCTTTGACCTCACCGTTTGATGCAACGAAGAATTTTTCATTTCCAAATCCCTGAACCCGTATGCAATTATCGTTTAACTCAATAATCTCTGCCGTATCGGAGCTTGGCCATGCGGCAACTTTACCGTTGAACACAACCTTTAGAAGCTCACCAAATTTAAATTTTATAGTATATGAATGTCCGCCAAAGCTTATTTTAGCAGAACGCAAATTATCGGGACTGTTAAACCAGTCAACAGCGGTAAAATAGTAATGACGCGAGCCGTCTTCTTGCAAAAATACGCTGTATTGAACATCGTCGTTGCAAGAGATTGTTACGGGCTCACGGTTTAACACGTTTAGCGTTTCTTCTTTTAAAACTGATTTAAATACAGGTAAAATATTTTTATTTCCGGGGAAGTAGAGCGTGTTAACGAGAATAATTTTTCCAAGCCCGTATTCAACGGAATAAACTAAAGGAATTCCGCTGTCTGTGGTCTTTGAAACTTCTGCCGCATTCGGAGTGGCTTTGCAAACCTTTATTTCATTGCCGTTAACGGAATCGGAAATAAATTCTGTTATACCACCTGAAAGTGCGCGCGTGATTTCGCAATCAATGATGTTAAGATTGTAATTTAAAACATCCGAATACAAGGAGGTGTCAGAAAAATGTGCCCATGTGCAGAGTAAAGTTCCGCCGTTTTTAACGTAGCTGTCTATTCTTGCGAGAACGGCTTCTGTCATTAAATTATACCCTGTAAATGACAAAAGCGCATAGCTTGATAAATCACCAAACTCTGCAGGCACGACGTCGATATTTCCAAGCGGGGTAGGGCTGAAAATGCCGTTAGGCTCGGTGTTGTCTGCAAATATAGCTCCGACCTCTTCAAACCCTGTTTTTGATATTTTGTTCTGAGGATAGAAAATGTTAAGAAGCTGCCACGAATTTGCATCTTCACCCGTAGGCATAGACGGCATACCCCAATTATAGTTTGAAACAAAGCCGTTCCAACCGTCCATATTACCGTGTAAAAAGGCAATTGGAGTGTAGAAATTACCTGTGCGCGAATGGGTTTTAACAAATTTATTGAATCTGCGATTCATTTTGCGATTTCTCTCGCAAGCTTCGGATAAACGGTTGTGATGCGCGTAATACGCCTCCATATACCAAAGACCTTCTTCGGTGTTTATATCGGTAATACCGTGCATATAAGGGATGTAGAGCGAGAGTAAATATCTTCTGTATCGTTGCTCGGTATCGTGCGGTAAAGTGGACCACTGAAGTGCTAAATGAACACCGCTTTTGGTTTTGCCATAGGCATTTGAAGCACCGCGCAAGAATGCAAGCAGAGATTCAGTAGCGCCGTCCATAGTTTCAGCTCCGCACCAGTCAAAGCCGTTCTGATAGAAATATTTAAACATAACAGATGGGCCCGTGTGGCGCGAGAAATTACCGCTTGAAAGAGCGAAAAGCTCCTTTGAAACTGTTTTATGGGCTTTTTTTATATCGGGCTCTGTGAAGTTGCGTCTGAACGAATAGCCGGCATCGCTGTATTCAATATTAAACGGTCTGTATGCACCCTCAACCGTGTCGGGGAACTCTCTGCCGAGCCGTGCCGATAAGTCGTAAAACTCCTCGAGTGGTGCCTGGATTTCGCGCGGATGCTCAGCCCAATAGAAAAGCTGACCGTCGCGCTCGTGCAGCTGACGACCGAGAAAGTTTTTGCCATTTAGCATATCATGCGTCGGGTTGGTTGCGACAGACGGAATATCTCGGCCGTCTGATATATGCACATACTTTATACCGAGCTTTTCGCAAAGGGCGGTGAACATTTTCCAGACCTTGGGATTTACATATCGCTGACCGCCCCAACGGTACACCTGACGAATGGTAAGAAGCTCTCCAACGTCGTTTTCAACATACCATTTAATATAATCGCGAACGCATTTTTCATCGGAAATATCAATATATATCATA
>JAZNOR010000054.1:0-18129 GCA_045589235.1 Eubacteriales bacterium
GAAAAGACCCCATTCTCGTTTATCCGACCCTTCACTATCAAAACGGTGGTTTAGATATATCGGCTGACGGCATGAGCACTACTGTTGAAAACTTGTTCGTAGCAGGTGAGGCAGTAGGGGGAATCCACGGCAGAAATAGACTTATGGGTAACTCACTTCTCGATATTATTGTATTTGGTCGCAGCGCAGGTAAGAGTGCTGCAGCGAAGGCTAAAAATACCAAGGTTGGCAAGCTCTCTCTTGCACACGTTGAGAAGTTTGAAGCTGAAATTGAAAAAGCAGGAATTAAAACTGATGCAGTTTCTCCGAAGCTTTTACCGAACTACACAAAGCAGAAGAATATATAACATAAAAAACGCATCGGGTAAAACCGATGCGTTTTTAACAAGGTGAAGTTATGAATATAGAACAAGAGCTTTTTAAATTACAGGATTTAGGCTATAAAAATTTTCATTCCCGTCTTATGCCGAATATAAAGCCTGATAATATAATCGGTGTCAGAGTGCCGCAGTTGCGTTCACTTGCAAAGAAAATTAAATGGGATGAGGAATTTGTATCCAAACTTCCTCATAAATATTATGAGGAGAATAATCTTCATGCATTTATGCTTTGCGAAATTTCAGATTTTGATTCCTGCATTGAAAAGTTAAATGCATTTCTGCCATATATTGATAACTGGGCAACGTGCGACGGCTTAAAACCAAAGTGCTTTAAAATGAACCGTGAAAAGCTTATGACTCATATTTATACGTGGTTAAAATCTTCGCATACTTATACCGTGAGATTTGCGTGTCTTATGTTAATGACTCATTTTTTAGAGGATAATTTTGAAGAAAAATATTTAAAATCTGTATCTGAAATTAAATCTGATGAGTATTACATAAATATGATGATTGCGTGGTTCTTTGCGGAGTCTTTAGTAAAACAATATGAGAGTGCAATTAAATATTTAGAGGAGCGAAAATTATCCTCGTGGGTGCACAATAAAACCATTCAAAAAGCGTGCGAAAGCTTTAGAATAACGGATGAGAAAAAGGCATATCTTCGCAGTTTAAAGTGATTGCCGTTTTTCCATCTTAAGCCAGCTGATAAAGCCGTAGAGATCATTTGCAAGAAAAACTATAAAGCAGATTATAACCGAAAGATAGGAAATATCGCTAAATGCCGCAATGCCCCAGAGGATAATTAAAACTATGTCATTTGCTGCATAGGCTAGCGCAAAATAAGGGCTTCTTCTGTAGGTTAAGTAAACAGCGATAAAGCTTGTTGTGACAGAAATTGTGCTTGGTATTAAATTTGCTGTATTAAAATACTTTAAAATGAAGTAAAAGAGAATTGTGACAGCTAGTGTTAAAGCGAGCATAAAATAAACCTCTTTTCGGCTTATTTTATTTACTTCCACCTCACTTCTGTTCCCGTTATACGGATGCTTAAGCCAGGCGATAAGCGCAAGGACTGCCATTGGCATACTCATACCTAAATACGTTATCATTTCACCGTAGTATGCAAATGAGTAGGAGATAATCCCGTAAAGTATGCTGAATATGATGATGAGAATCTGACCTATAGGATTGCCTTTGGCGTTTAAGATGAGTGAGGTTGCGCCTAGAAGTGATGCTATTAGTGTTAAATACTCACCTCTGTTAAACAAAAGATACGATGCTAAAATGAGTGCGGCTGAGATACACCACAACCAAAGTTCAAATTTTGTAAAATAATTTTTCATATATTCCTCCAAAAAAATAAGCACCTCGACACATCTTCAAAGACCTAACGATGTGTAAAGGCGCTACCCGGTGGCAGTTACAATTTTATAACAGTATAGCACAATTATGTAAAAAGTCAAGCAAAAAATGTTAAAATCAGCAAAAATATTGATTTAACGTAAAAGCTATGCTATAATAAAACAAAAGCTTATCGGAAAGATTTCCGGTAAGCGATTTGTTTTTAATCTTGAAAGGGGAGAGAGTTATGCAGATTTTTCCTGAATTTGCAGAAGGTTTTCCATTTATAATTATATTACGACTCATTGTCGCGGCAATACTAGGCGGTGTTATAGGTTTTGAACGAAGCGGTAATCGCCACGAGGCAGGTCTTAGAACACATATCATTGTGTGCCTCGGTGCGGCGGCGGTTATGGTAGTCGGCGAGCTTGTCAGCCTTCGCTATGGCGGCGATGCTACGCGAATGAGCGCGCAAGTAATAAGCGGTATTGGTTTTTTAGGCGCAGGCAGTATTATGATGAGTGGCGGCCATATTAAAGGCATTACCACCGCTGCAGGTATTTGGACAACGGCATGCATCGGTCTTGTTGTCGGTGCAGGATATTATATTATCGCAATTTGCATTGTTGTTATTATGATGATTGCAATGCTCGGTCTTCGCTCATTTGCGAAGAAGCTTGAGGGCTACTCGCAGGCGTATGCGCTTAAAATTGAGCTTGTAGACCGTGATTCGGTTGAGGATGTTCTTGCGGTACTTCAAAAAGAAAAAGCGATAATCAAGTCTGTTAGAATAAAAGAAGACGACGGGCTTTGTGCTAAAATTGAGTTTGAATTGCCGCACACAGGCGATTATAACAGAGTTTTAATTGATATCAGCAGAATGGAAAAGGTATCGTCAACTACATCGTATTCAAATTAAAATTAACTCCCTGATGTTTTACATCAGGGAGTTTTTGTATCTAAAGAGCTTCTTTTGACTTTTTCTTATACACGATTATAAACGCGATAAGTAAGGTGATAAAAGTAAAAGTCCAAGAAACAATATATGCTAAAAAGAGTGTCTCGGGCGTGTGGAAATGTTTAAATACAGTGAATATCCAGCCTATTCTTATTCCGCATACACCGAGGATGGAAATGAGCATAGGTGTAACTGAAGCACCCATTCCACGCAGTGCACCGGTTGTAGAGTCCATAAGTCCGCACAGGAAATAGGGAATACCAACCCATAAAAGGCGCGTCATACCGTATTCGATAGCCTCAGCCGAGTCGGAGATATAGAGCGATAGAAGCGGGCGACCGAAAATATACATAAGCGTGCCCAGTAAAAGTGCAGAAACAAAGGCACAGGCGAGCGTTGTTGTTAGGATTTTACGCACGCGAGGATAATTTTTAGCACCGACATTCTGACCAACGAAGGTAGTGGTTGTTTGCATAAATGAATAAATTGCAACATACACAAAGCCGGTAAGACTTGCAGCAGCCGCATTGCCGGATACAAAGGCTTCACCGAATGAATTTACCGATGACTGAACAATAACATTGGATAAATCAAAGATTGATGCTTGAATTCCCGATGGAAGACCTATTCTTATAATTTTTAAAAGCTCATCCTTATAAAATTTGACTTTTGAGATTATAAGGCGGCAGGAGTCGTTTCTTTTTGTAAGTGTAAGAACAACCCAGGTTGCCGAAACGACCTGCGAAATTGCAGTTGCGAGTGCAACGCCGAGAACATTTAACTTAAAAAACGCAACAAAAATTACATTTAAAATAAAGTTTACAGAACCGGCGACTGAAAGAGATATAAGCGGCGTTTTTGTATCACCTGCGGCTCTTAAAATTGATGATGCGAAGTTATAGAGCATATTAAACGGCATACCGCAGAAGAAAACCTGCATATAAAGAGTTGAAAGGGGCAGAACGTTTTCAGGCGTTGACATAAGCTTTAAAAATGAGCCTGAGCAGAATATTCCGACAAAGGTAAGAACAATGCCCGAAATCACAGCAAGCGGAATAATTGTATGTACCGAGCGATGAACGGAGCTATGGTCTTCAGCGCCGATTGCCTGTGCGACGACAACACTTCCACCAACGGAAAGACCAATAAAAAGTGTTATCGTAAGTGAGGTTAGCGAGCCGGTTGAGCCGACGGCGGCAACAGATGTGCTTCCGCAGAAATGGCCGACAACAATTAGGTCTGCAGCATTGAAAAATAGCTGCAGAAGACCTGATAATATAAGCGGAATAGTGTATAAAATTATGCTTTTAAGAAGTGGACCTTGCGTTATGTTTTGTGTAGTTAGTTTTCGCATAAATTAGCCTCTCTTTCTCTTCTGCGGAAAAATATTGTAAAGGCTATATATTGTGCGATAAGCGTTATTATATATGAAATGGGATATGAGAGGTACAAAATTTCAGGCGTGTGCAATTTTGAAAACACTGTAAAAATCCAGATAAGGCGGAAAATACAAATACCGACGATTGATATAACGGTTGGGGTAAGAGATGCTCCTATACCGCGAAGACCTGAGGTTGTAACATCCATAAATCCTGCAAGGAAGAATGGAAGTGCAATGTACATAAGTCTGACAACGCCGTATGAAATCGCCTCAGGTGAATCGGTAATGTAAATTGATAAAAGCTGTGCAGAAAAAAGGTTTGCGAAAACTCCGCATATAAGCCCTGATAAAACTGAGCAAGCGGAGCAAGCCCAAAAAACCTTTTTTGTGCGAACAAAATCTTTTGCGCCATAGTTTTGCGCAATGAAGTTGAGCGCTGTAACATAAAATGCATTCATTGCAACCACAACGAAGTTTTCAATGTTCATTGCGGCGGAATTTCCGGAAAGAAAGACATCGCCAAAGGAATTTACCGATGATTGAATGATAACATTTGCTATTGAAAAGAGCGAGCTTTGGAGGCCGGCAGGTAAGCCTAAACGAAGAAATTCAAAAAGCTCGGATTTATACATACGAATTTCGGAAAGTTTGATATGCACAGAATCGTTGCGTTTCATCAGTGTTACCACCACAAGAACGGCCGAAAGTGCCTGAGAGATAACTGTTGCGAGCGCAACGCCTGCAACTGCCATATTAAATAAAGTTACGAAAATAATGTTTAAAATAACGTTTGTAATACCTGAAATTGCAAGAAAAATAAGTGGACTTTTCGTATCACCTGCGGCGCGTAAAATTGCAGTGCAGAAGTTATAAACCATAGAAAAAGTCATTCCGCAAAAGAAAAAACGCATATATGTAGCAGAATGGTTAATAAGCTCGGGCGGAGTTGAGATAAGTGCGAGCATAGGCTTGCAGAAAGCAAGACCGACTACAGTTAAAAGCAAGCCGATTATAATTGAAAAAGGAAGCGCGGTGTGTACCGCACGGTGAGTTTTAGCAGAATCCCCTGCGCCGATTGAATGCGAGATGACAACACTTACACCTGTGGAAACACCAATAAATATATTTACCAGAAGCGCGGTTATAGATGTCGTTGCACCTATCGCACCGAGCGCATAGCTTCCGCAAAAGCGACCGACAACAACAAGGTCGGCAGTTGAGAAAGCAAGCTGAAGAATATTTGTTAAAACAATAGGAATGGCAAATGCAATTATATTTTTAAATATCGGACCCGAGGTCATATTTACACTTAAGCGCTTAAACATTTTATCACCTCAAGAATATTATACGTGTTTAGTTTAAATTTGCAATTGGCAAAGTATCTATTTTTTAATACTGCTGTCAATGAATTTTTGACACGCCTGAGAGAGATAATGATTTGTTTTTTTATAAAAGAAAATGTCACGCGTGGCTTCCGCATCTGCCAACTTATAGTAATAGAGCGAGGTGGAAAAATCCACATGCGAAACTAAGGTGTCGCTTACAAATGCAATTCCCATTCCCGTGCAGGCAACGTTATACGATGTAACCTGCTGGTCGAGATAGAAAACAATATTCGGTGACAGATTGTGCTTTTTGAATAATGTGCGGGCACGCTTTCCCGTATCATTTTCGCGATGCAGTAAAATGAACGGTAAGTCCTTGAAATCTGAGAGATTAATGCCCGGATGGTCGGATAGGCGGTTTTTTCCTGCCTTAATGTCAATTGCTGTAAGGCGGAAGTCCGTCATTTTTTCATTTATTTCAAACGGGCGCGGTACTGCGAGCAGAAGCGATTCGGAAGTACAGACGGAAGAATCAATGTTATTGTCTTTGATTATTGCATTGTCAAGCATTATATCAAGTGTGCCGAGCTTTAATTTTTCAGTTAAATTTTTTGTTGTGTCCTCAACTATTTCAAACTTAACATTAGGATACTTGTGATTGAAGTTTGAAATCATAAAAGGAATCATAAAAGCAGAGAAAAGCGAGCTTCCGCCAATGCGGATTGAACCCGTGAAAGAATTTGTGAGGTCTGAAATATACTGCTTGAAGTTTCGCTCCTGCTCCTCAATTTCAAGCGCACAGCGGACGTATTCTTCGCCTGCTTCGGTAAGCGAAATCGGAGTAGTTGAACGGTCAAAAAGCGGAACGGAAATTTTATCTTCAAGCCGTTTTACCGTTGCACTGAGTGATGGTTGCGATACGTAAAGACGCTTTGCTGCTTTTGAAAAGCTTCCCGTTTCTGCAATTGTGAGAATGTAGTTTTTGTTTGTAAACATAGCAATCACCATATAACTTTAGAGTTATGATAAATATATTTTGATATGTATTTGATTATATACTGTTTTTCGTTTACAATCAATATGTAAATTGAAATTACTTAAAAGGAGCGTTTAAAATGGGTGCTTTCAGAGAAGAAATAGATGTACTCGGCGTTAAAAAAGTTCCGGCAGATGCATATTACGGTGTGCAGTCTATGCGTGCGGCAGAGAATTTTAAAATTACGGGAAGAAAAGTTCATCCAATAATGATAGACAGTATTATTGAGATTAAAAAAGCAACTGCAATTTGTAATCGCGATGTGGGTGCTCTTGATGAAAAAATTGCAAATGCAATTATTCAGGCTTGTGACGAAGCTCTTGAAGGCCGTCGCTTTAACGACAGCTTTATTGTTGATTCAATTCAGGGCGGTGCGGGAACTTCGCTTAATATGAATGCAAATGAAGTGCTTGCAAACCGTGCAATTGAGATTTTGGGCGGAATCAAGGGCGATTATTCAATCGTCCACCCGAATGACCATGTTAACTGCGGTCAGTCAACGAACGATACATATCCGAGTGCAGGAAAAATTGCGCTTGCAAGACTTTTAGAGCGCGCAAAGGAAGCACTCATTAAACTCAAAGTAGCGTATGAAGCAAAGGCCGAAGAATATAAGGATGTTATAAAAATGGGCCGTACAGAAATGCAGGATGCAGTTCCAATGAGCTTTAAACAGGTTTTCGGAGCATATGCATCTGCAGCTGCACGCGATATTGCTCGATTTGAACTTGCTAAGGTTGAAATGATGCAACTCAATATGGGTGCAACCGCAATCGGTACGGGAATAAATGCTCACCCGGAATATATTAAAAATATTGTTCCGACGCTTTCAAAAGTTACGGACCTTCCGCTTACTCAGACCCCTGATTTGGTTGACGGAACACAGAATCTGGATTCGTTTGTTTATGTATCCGGTATAATCAAGGCATGTGCAACAACAATTTCAAAAATTGCAAATGACCTTCGACTTATGTCATCGGGTCCGCGTTGCGGTTTTGGTGAGATTACACTTTCGCCAAAGCAGAACGGCTCGTCAATTATGCCGGGTAAGGTAAACCCTGTTATCCCTGAGGTTATGAGTCAGATTGCATTCAATATTATGGGTAATGACGTAACCGTAACTCACGCAGCTGAGGGCGGTCAGCTTGAGCTCAATGCATTTGAGCCGATTATTTTCCATTGCCTGTTTGAATCACTTGAAACGCTCACAAACGGCGTTAACATCTTCAGAACAGAATGCATTGAGGAGATAACAGTGAATGCAGACAGATGCAAGGAACACATTGAAAACAGCATCGGTATTGTAACCGCGCTCTGCCCGCATATTGGCTACTCAAAGGCTTCAAATCTTGCTAAAAAAGCACTTCGTGAAGGTAAGCACATACGCGATGTAGTGCTGGAAGAAGAAAACTTCACACCTGAGGAGCTAGATGAAATTTTAGATGCAAAAAATATGATTTAACCATAAGCGAGGGAAATTCCCTCGCTTAAATTTTTTTAAAAAAACTATTGACAAATACAGTTAGTTATGTTAAACTAACCCAGGAGTTAGGTAATGCTAACTTAGTTTTTATTTAAAGTGTGATTTATATGAATCTTACCCAGGCGATTGAAGGAAAAGAATACATAATTGAGAGAATCGAAACAGATGATGAAGAATTAGATGCGTTTTTGTTCTCGCTCGGCTGCTACAGCGGTGAAGGCATCACGGTTGTGTCGCATTTAAAGGGCGGTTGCATCGTTTCGATTAAAGATGGCAGATATAACATTGACAATGCTTTAGCAGAGGCTATTATTATTTAATAGCCTTTGCGAGCTAATTTTTTTGAATGCAAGTTAGTGGCGTCTAACCGCTTGAGGGATATAAATCAAGGAGGAATATATTATGAGAATTGCACTTGCAGGTAACCCAAACTCGGGTAAAACCACAATGTACAATGCGCTCACCGGCAGAAACGAAAAGGTCGGAAACTGGGCAGGTGTTACCGTTGACAAGAAAGAGCATCCGATTAAAAAAACTTACTGCAAGGGTACTGAGTTAATTGCAGTTGACTTACCGGGTGCGTATTCAATGTCACCGTTTACATCTGAGGAGAGCATTACAAGCTCGTATGTAAAGAACGAAAATCCGGATGCGATAATCAATATTGTGGATGCAACAAATCTTTCGCGTAGTCTTTTCTTTACAACTCAGCTCTTAGAGCTTAGAATTCCGGTTGTTGTTGCGCTTAATAAGAGCGATATAAATGAAAAAAAGAAAACTGAAATTGACACAAAGAAGCTTTCGGCATTGCTTGGCTGTCCTGTGGTTGAAACTATCTCAACCGTGTCAGACGGTATGCAGGCGGTTGTTGATGCTGCAGTTTCTGTTGTAGGAAAAGGCCAGAGCGCACCATATAATCAGGCGGGTGTTGATCTTTCAAGTAAATCTGCAGTTGAAACGGCAGACAGAGCTCGTTTTGAATTTGTTAATAAAATAGTTAAAGAGGTCGAAACACGCAAGGTTTTAACCCGTGATAAAAACTCAGGCGATAAAATCGATGCGGTTTTAACTAACAAATGGCTTGGTATTCCAATTTTTGCGGTTGTTATGTTCCTCGTTTTCCAGATTTCTCAGGCGTGGCTCGGCCCGTGGATTGCAGAGGGCTATGAGTTTGAAAACGGAACAGTCATCCCGGGTCTTGTTACTTTAATTGAAATGTTCGGCGAGTGGGTAGGAGGCTTACTTGAGGGCGCAAATCCGTTACTCACATCACTTCTTGTTGACGGTATTATTGGCGGTGTCGGCGCGGTTATCGGCTTCTTGCCGCTTGTAATGGTTATGTACTTCCTTATTGCGCTTCTTGAGGATTGCGGATATATGGCACGTGTTTCCGTTGTTTTAGACCCGATTTTCAAGAAAGTAGGATTATCAGGTAAATCTGTAATTCCGTTTGTTATCGGAACTGGCTGTGCAATTCCTGGCGTTATGGCGTGCCGTACAATACGCAACGAGCGTGAGAGACGCGCAACTGCTATGCTAACTCCGTTTATGCCGTGTGGCGCAAAGCTTCCGGTTATTGCACTTTTTGCAGGCGCATTCTTTGAAGATGCTTCCTGGGTGGGCACTCTTATGTACTTTGCAGGTATTATAATTATCTTCTTAGGCGCACTCCTGGTTAACAGAATCGCAGGACATAAAAACAGAAAATCCTTCTTTATTATTGAGCTTCCTGAGTATAAGCTTCCGAGCTTTAAGAGAGCATTTCTCTCAATGTGTGCGCGCGGCTGGGCTTACATAGTAAAAGCAGGAACCGTTATCCTTGTATGTAACACAGTTGTTCAACTTATGCAGACATTTAACTGGTCATTTGTTGAGGCAGAGAGCGCAGAAGCGTCTATCCTTGCAAGTATTGCAACTCCGATTGCATATCTTATAATTCCGATTGTCGGCGTTCACGCATGGCAGCTTGCGGCTGCAGCGGTCACGGGCTTTATCGCAAAGGAAAACGTTGTAGGCACACTTGCAGTTTGCTATGTCGGTCTTGAAAATCTCATTGATACCGAAGAGCTTGCGCTTTTAGAGGGTGCAGGTGCTGAGGTAGCAGGCGTATTTGCAATCACCAAAGTTGCAGCACTCGCTTATCTTATGTTTAACCTCTTTACACCGCCGTGCTTTGCAGCAATGGGCGCTATGAATTCTGAAATCAATGACCGAAAGTGGTTTTGGGGCGGTATTGCACTTCAGTTTGCAGTTGGCTACACCATTTCATTCTTGGTGTACCAGATTGGAACACTTATTACAACAGGTGCTTTTGGCGCAGGATTTATTCCGGGTCTCATTGCGGTTGCGGTAATTGTTATGTTTGTTCTGCACTTAATTGCAAAGGCAGACAAAAATATTAAGACTTCAGTCAAGGCGAAGGTATAAAAATGAAAAATTTAATTCTTATAGCAGTACTTTTAATTATTTTAGGTTGTGCTGTGTTTTATATTTACAGAGCGAAGAAAAACGGCGCAAAATGCGTTGGATGTCCGCACTCTAAAGAATGCGGTAAAAATTGCAACTGTTCAAAATAAAAAAAGTGTGGGGTTTCCCACACTTTTTTATTATAAATCTCTTGTGTATTGCAGGTACTTTGTGGTAAAATATTCTTAACTGTAAATTATATCTCGGAGGGAGAACATTTTATGGATACAATTTCAAGTAACTTTATATATGAACAGGTAGACCGTGATTTGGAAGAGGGAAGATGTCAGGAGACTATTCACACTCGTTTTCCGCCGGAGCCGAATGGCTATCTTCATATAGGCAGTGCCAAGGCTATATGGATCAGTGCCGGTACTGCAAAAAAATACGGCGGTAAGTTTAACCTCCGCTTTGACGATACTAACCCTGTTAAAGAAGAAACAGAGTTTGTACGTTCAATTGAAGAGGACTTACGCTGGCTCGGTGCGATTCCGGATGGCGGAATTTTCTACGGTTCGGATTATTTTGAAAAGTGCTATGACTTTGCAGTTGGTCTCATAAAGCGCGGTAAGGCATATGTTTGCGACTTAAGTGCAGATGAAATGCGCGAGTATCGCGGAACACTTACCGAGCCGGGTAAGAACAGCCCGTATCGTGACAGATCGGTTGAAGAAAACTTGGATCTTTTTGAACGTATGAAAAACGGTGAATTCCCGGACGGGTCAAGAACGCTCCGCGCAAAGATTGATATGGCGTCACCGAATATGAATTTGCGTGACCCTGCAATTTACCGTATTTTACACACACATCATCACCGCCAGGGTGATAAATGGTGCATTTATCCGTTATATGACTATGCACATCCGATTCAGGATGCACTTGAAGGAATTACCCATTCTCTCTGCTCAATTGAGTTTGAGGATCATCGCCCGCTTTACGATTGGGTAGTGCGTGAACTCGGCTTTGAAAAACCACCGCGTCAGATGGAGTTTTCACGTCTTAATATGACTTATACAGTTATGAGTAAACGCTATCTGCGCGCACTCGTTGAGGGTAAGTTTGTTGATGGTTGGGACGATCCGCGTATGCCGACTCTTTCAGGTCTTCGCCGCCGCGGATACACTCCGCAGGCAATCCGCAACTTCTGCGACAGAATTGGAATATCAAAGACATACAGCGTTGTTGACTATGCATTCTTAGAACACTGTATTCGTGAGGAACTCAATGAAAAGGCAGAGAGAAGAATGGTTGTTCTTCGCCCGATTAAGCTTATAATCAACAACTATCCTGAGGGTGAGGTTGAATATTTCGACGCTGAGAACAACCCGATGGATGAAAATGGCGGCACACATAAGGTTCCGTTTAGCAAAGAACTCTACATTGAGGCAGAGGACTTTATGATAGAGCCGATAAAAGGCTATCGCAGACTCTTTGTTGGCAATGAAGTTCGCCTTAAATATGCTTATTATGTCACTTGCACGGGCTATAAGTGTGATGACGAGGGAAATGTAATTGAAGTTTATGCAGATTACGATCCGGAATCTCGTGGCGGTGGCACGCCTGACGGCCGTAAGGTTCGCGGTACCATTCACTGGGTAAGTTGTGATAGCGCAATTGATGCAGAAGTAAGATTATATGATAATTTATTTAACAAGGCTGACCCGAGTGATGTCGAAGAGGGTAAGGAATTTACCGATAATTTAAATCCGGATTCGCTTGAAATTATCACAAATGCAAAATGCGAGCCGTGTCTTAAGGATGCAAAATTCCCGGAGAGCTTCCAGTTCTTACGCGCGGGCTATTTCTGCGTTGATAATAAGCTCTCAACACCGGAACATCCGGTGTTTAACCGCACGGTATCACTCAAGGATTCGTTTGCTAAAAAGGAGAATAAATAATGATTGATTTTAACGAGTTGGAATCTAGAATTCCAAAGGGCAAGGTACGCACTCGTTTTGCGCCGAGTCCTACCGGATATATGCATATAGGAAACTTAAGAACAGCGCTTTACACTTATATGATTGCAAAGCATGCGGGTGGTGACTTCATTTTAAGAATTGAAGATACCGACCGCGAGCGTTATGTTGAGGGCGCAACTGATTTGATTTTCAGAACAATGCGCGATACAGGGCTTCAATATGACGAAGGTCCGGATTTGGGCGGTCCTGTCGGTCCGTATACACAGAGTGAGCGTATGGGATTGTATCTTGACTACGCTAAGCTTTTAATCGAAAAGGGTGCGGCTTACTACTGCTTCTGCCAGAAAGAAGACCACGGCGACAGTCCGTTTAAATACGATGGTCGTTGCTCACGTCTTTCTAAAGAAGAGATTGAGAAGAATTTAGCCGAGGGCAAGAGCTATGTTATCCGCCAGAAGATGCCGCGCGAGGGTAGCACAACATTCAGCGATGTTGTTTACGGCGATATTACGGTTGAAAATTCCGAGCTTGACGACCAGATTTTAATTAAGTCAGACGGTATGCCAACCTATAATTTTGCAAACGTAATTGATGACCACCTTATGGGTATCACTCACGTTGTACGCGGTGCAGAGTACTTATCAAGTGCTCCGAAGTATAACCTTTTATATGAGGCATTCGGTTGGGAAATTCCAACTTATGTGCATTGCGCACCGGTTATGAAAAATGCTACCGAGAAGTTATCCAAGCGTAAGGGCGACCCGTCATATGAGGACCTTCTTGATATGGGCTACTTAAAGGACGCGCTCATTAACTATGTAACTTTACTCGGTTGGAGTCCGGGGGGCGAGCGCGAAATTTACACTCTCCCTGAGCTTGTTGAGATTTTCGACATTGCGGGAATTTCAAAATCACCGGCAATCTTTGATATTCAGAAGCTTGACTATATGAATGCCGAGTATATTAGAGCTCTTCCGGCGGAAGATTTTCACGCGCTTGCAGAGCCGTATATTCGCGAAACAGTTAAAAACCCGAGTATTGATACAAAACTTATCGCTCCACTTCTTCAACCACGTTGCGAGCATTTAACCGATATTCCAGAGAAAGTTGATTTCTTCGATGCACTTCCGGAATATGACACGGCTATGTATTGCCATAAGAAGATGAAAACAGACGAGGCAATTTCAAAAGAGATGCTTATTAAGTTAATCCCTGTAATTGAGGGAATTTCTGAGTGGACAGCCGAGGCAATCCACGAGGCACTTTTTGATTTCATTGCAAAGCTTGAGGTGAAAAACGGTCTTGTATTATGGCCACTTCGCACAGCACTCTCCGGTAAGCAGACAACACCGGGTGGCGGTGTGGAACTACTTCACATTTTAGGCAAAGAAGAAAGTTTATCACGCATAAACCGCGGAATTGAAAAATTAAGTTAAAATTTAAACCTGCTGATTACAAATCAGCAGGTTTTTTATTTACAAATATAATATTTAAGTGTATAATCAATAAAGTGAAACATAAATTTTAAAGAGGGATAAAATGAAAAAATTCGCATCAATTTTAATTGTTTTGGCAGGTTGTTTTTGGGGAACGCTCGGGCTTTTCGTTAGAAAGCTTACGGATATGGGGCTTGATTCCCTTGATATAGGTGCTATTCGAAATTCTTTTACTGCTGTTATTCTGTTTCTTATAGTGGGATTAAGAGACAGAAAAAGCATGAAAATTAAGCTAAAAAGCATTCCCTGGCTTGCGGCGGCGGGAATATTCAGCGTTGTTTTAATGAATTATTTTTATTTTACCGCCGTAACGCTTATGGATATGTCGATAGCATCAATTTTACTTTATACATCACCGATTTTTGTTATGCTTATGTCGGCATTGTTTTTCCGCGAGAGGATTACTCTTAAAAAGGTTGTTGCGCTCATTCTTGCCTTTGGCGGATGTTGCCTTGTATCAGGCATTGCAGGCGGTACGGTAATAAATGCTAAAGGAGTTATCTTCGGAATAGCATCAGGCTTTGTTTACGCGCTTTACAGCATTTTCTCGCGCGTTACATTAAAGCAGGGCGTTTCAGGCATTGCAGTTTCTACATATACGTTTTTATTTGCAGCACTCGGCGGCATTGCACTCTCCGATGTTGGAAATATTTTCAGAGTAATTGCAGAAAACGGCCCGTGGGCGATTGCTTTTATGGCACTTTATGCATTTACAGCAACCGTTATCCCGTATGTTTTTTATACAATCGGCTTAACCTATGTTGAAAACGGTGTCGCGGCTGTAATTGTTGCAATTGAGCCTGTTGTTGCAACACTTATCGGCGCGGTTGTATATAAGGAAATACCGTCGTTATCTGCAGCGACAGGTATAGTTCTGGTTCTCTCAGCTATTATTCTTTTAAATATTAAAAGGAAGAGTGACTATGAGAATTCTTGATGTTAAATCAAATGACGGAAAGTTTGTTTATGTTCTTAAAAGCATAACAAAGCGCTTTGTTGAGCACAATGTTTCGAGAGTTGCAGGTCAGCTTTCTTATTTTATGTTGCTTTCAATTTTTCCGTTTCTTATTTTTATAAATGCGCTTATCGGTTCATTTGACATTTCCATTACGCGACTTACCGATTTTCTGCAGCCGATTTTTCCGCCACAGATAGTAGCGCTAATCAGCGGATATATCGAGCAAACAGCGCTTAGTCAAAGCATCGGGCTTTTGTCAATTGGTATTGTTGTTGTTATTTTCTCAGCATCCAAGTCCGTGCGCTCGCTTGACTTTGCGATAAATACAGCGTATGGTACGACAGAGAGTAAAAATGTATTTAAAGACTTTTTCTATTCTATGCTTTTTGTCATTGCTGCAGGAATTACAATTGTTATTGTTGCACTTTTCGTAACACTTAGCAGCGATTTTTTAACTGAAATTATTAAAGTTAATCACTTATCAGAGTTTGCGGTAAGTGTTCTCGGAGTTTGTCGTTGGGTAATGCTTGTTGCAATTTTGTTTTTTATCTTAGCTGTTGTTTATAAAATTACGCCAAACAAAAAGGTGAGTGCCATGAGCATTTTCCCGGGCACTACTCTTGCTACCTTGGGGCTCATTTTACTCACCTATGGCTTTTCAACTTATGTAGACCATTTTATGCGTGGCTCGATTTTTAACGGTACAATCGGAGTCGTTGTTATGTTAATGCTCTGGATTTATTTTGCAAGTGTTATAATAGTTTTAGGCGCAGAGCTCAATTCAACACTTGAAGATTATAAAAGGGAGAGGAGCTCAGAGGGTGAAGCTATTAAATGAGAAGCGCCGTTTTGAATAAGCTCTTCTTTTGAACGAAATCCCCAAAGAACGCCAACCGGTGTCATACCTGCGGCGTTTCCAGTTTTCATATCAACTCCCGAATCACCGATGAATAGAAATTCGCGCGGCTCGCAATTTAAGATTCCGGCAATTTCAAGTGATGCATCCGGCGAGGGCTTTCGCGCAACACCTTCGCGTTGCCCGAAAACCACATCAAATTTATTTTTAAAAAGTCCATTCACAACCTCACAGGTCATATCATGTGGCTTGTTTGAAAGAACAGCAAGTTTTATTCCGCGCACTTTAAGTTCATCTAACAAATCGCAAATTCCGTCATAAGGTTCAGTTAAATAAAGCGGATTTGCCGCGTAAATTTTATCATATTCAGCGCGTACATATTTTAATATGCAGTCGTTTGGCTCGTTTCCGCTTGAAGTCTTTATCAGACCACGAATTAGCTTGTTTGCACCGTTTCCGATTAAATTCGGATATAACTTTTCATCAACGGGCGAGTAGCCGCAATGCTCTAGCGCGGTATTTCCAACGTAAGCTAAAGTTTTAAGAGTGTTTGCGAGCGTACCATCCAGGTCGAAAATGCACGATTTTAACATAAGAGACATCCTTTCGGGGTTGTATTTTTTTACATTGTTTGATATAATTAACTTAATTAACTTTGAGAAAAGAGGTTAAAAGATGAAAGTTTTGGTAACAGGTGGCGCCGGATATATCGGAAGCCACACCACCTTGCTTTTGCTTGAAGCAGGGCACGAGGTTGTTGTGCTTGATAATTTAAGTAACAGCAGTGTAGAGTCATTAAATCGCGTGTCTTCAATCACGGGAAAGAAAATTGAATTTTATAAGGCGGATTTGCTTAACGTAGAAGAATGTGAACCCGTATTTAATGAGCATAAATTCGATGCGGTAATTCACTTTGCGGGACTCAAGGCAGTTGGCGAGAGTGTTGCAAAGCCACATTACTACTATCATAATAATATCACAGGTACGCTCAATTTGGTAGAGTTAATGCGAAAAAATAATGTTAAAAAAATTGTTTTCAGCTCATCAGCAACCGTTTACGGAAATCCGCACACGGTTCCGATAACCGAAGAGTTCCCGCTATCCGCAACAAATCCATACGGGCAGACAAAGCTTATGCTTGAGCAGATACTCACGGATATTGCAAAGGCAGATGGTGAACTTCGAGTTTGCCTGCTTCGCTATTTTAACCCTGTCGGCGCGCACGAAAGCGGTCTTATCGGTGAAGATCCGAACGGTATTCCGAATAACCTTATGCCGTTTATTTCACAGGTAGCTGTTGGCAAGCGCGAGTGCCTCTCAGTTTTCGGAGACGATTATGACACTAAAGACGGCACGGGCGTGCGCGATTATATTCACGTTTTAGACCTTGCAGACGGGCATCTTAAAGCACTTGATTACTTAACTGACCACGATGGTGTTTCAGTATTTAACCTGGGTACAGGTACGGGCTACAGTGTTCTTGATATGGTGCACGCATTTGAAAAAGCGTGTGGCAAGAAGATAAATTATAAAATAACCGAGCGTCGTCCAGGTGACATTGCAGAATGCTATGCTAACCCTGAAAAGGCAGAGCGTGAGCTTAAATTCAAAGCGCGCTATTCTTTATCTGATATGTGTCGCGATGCTTGGAATTGGCAGAGTAAAAATCCTGACGGATACAATAAATAAGGGGGAAATTGAAATGAACAAAAATCCTATTTTAGTTATTATGGCAGCAGGTATGGGGAGCCGTTACGGTGGTCTCAAGCAGATTGACGCGATGGACGAACAGGGCCATATTATTATGGACTTCTCACTTTTCGATGCATATCGCGCAGGTTTCAGACGCGTTGTGTTCATCGTAAAGCGCGAGCTTGAAGAAACCTTTAAGGAAGTAATCGGCGACCGTGTTTCAAAGTATATGGAGGTAAATTACGCATATCAGGAACTTACTGATTTACCAAGTGGCTTTGAAATTCCGGAGGGAAGAGTTAAGCCGTGGGGCACAACTCATGCGATTTTATCTGCAAAGCATTTAATTGATGCACCTTTCGCGGTAATCAATGCTGATGACTATTACGGCAAGGAAGCTTTTGCAAAGCTCTATAACTTCCTCACAACAACTGAGGATACAGATATTTATCACTATGCAATGATTGGCTACTTAATTAAAAACACACTTAGCGACAACGGCTCGGTTGCTCGCGGTGTGTGCGCGGTTGACGAAAATGATATGCTCGTTGCGATCAATGAGCGCACACGCATTGAGAAGATTAATGGCGGTGCAGCTTATACTGAAGATGACGGAAAGACTTGGGTTAACATTCCGATTGAAAACACAGTTTCAATGAATATGTGGGGCTTTTCAACCAGCATTTTAGGCGAGCTTTCAAAGTACTTCAATGAATTTTTAGAAAAAGAAGTTCCGGCAAATCCGCTAAAGAGCGAGTGCTATATTCCGAACGTTGTCGGATATATGGTACGCGACGGTCTTTGCGACGTTAAGGTTATACCGACTCCGGATAAG
>JAZNOR010000055.1:0-7848 GCA_045589235.1 Eubacteriales bacterium
AAAATTGTCTTCCTAAGACCGCTTGGCCTCCGACTTTCTGCGGTTTGGAGAAAGGTGAAAGCATCGTTTAGTTCAAGTCCAACCGCAAAGGAGTTTAAATTATTTATTGCAGAATTGAGCGCCCTGTGATATTCCTGTGCTCTGAGTGTGTATCGATATGCATCGCGATATTCTTCTTGAGTGTTTTCGCGTGCACGTTGAAACGGCGCGATGCAACAGGCAATAAGTATTGCGGATAATGAAATTGCAAGCAGCTTGCCTAAAATATGTTTTAATTTTGCCATACACACACTCCTTTCTCAAAACACTACTTAAACTTTACATCTTTTTTTGAATTTCGTCAAGGAAGAATCGGGAAAGTGTTGCAAAAAGCTTGAAAAATTGGTACAATAATATTATCTATAAAATGAAACGGATGTGATTTTCTTGCGTTTAAAATCGCTTGAACTTCAAGGTTTTAAATCCTTCCCGGATAAGACAACGCTAACGTTTGGTGATGGTATTACTGCAATCGTCGGTCCGAACGGCAGCGGTAAATCGAATATATCAGATGCGGTTCGTTGGGTGCTTGGTGAGCAGTCAACGAAAACCTTGCGCGGCTCAAAGATGGAAGACGTTATTTTCGGCGGTACTTTAAAGAGAAGTCCTGTAGGATATGCAGAGGTATCATTAACTATCGATAACTCCGACGGTGTACTTGAAACCGAGTATAATGAGGTTATGGTAACGCGCAGATACTATCGCTCAGGCGACAGTGAATTTTACATAAATCGTAAAGCGGTAAGACTTCGCGACATTCATGAATTATTTATGGATACCGGTCTCGGCCGTGACGGATATTCAATTATCGGTCAGGGTAGAATTGACGAGATTTTATCACTCAAGAGTGAGGACCGCCGTGAGGTATTTGAAGAGGCGGCAGGTATTTCAAAATTCCGTCACCGCAAGGAAGAGGCAGAGCGAAAGCTTGATGCAACCGAGGAAAACTTAACGCGTATTCGCGATATTATAAGTGAGCTTGAGATGCAGGTAGGTCCGCTTGAAAAGCAGGCGGAGGATGCGCGTAAGTATCTTAGAATTCACGATGAGCTCAAAACTCTCGAGGTGGATTTGTGGATGCATCAGCTCGATAAGAGCCGAGAGAATTTAAACAAGCTTAAAAACGATTTTCAGATTGCAAGCTCGCAATTTGAACGTGGTAAAACCTCGCTTGAAGAAATGTATAATGAAATTGAAGTGCTTTCAAGTAAAATGCGTGAAAAAGACGGCGAAATTGAAGCTATGCGCGCAGCTCGTTTTGATAAAGAACGTGAGAAGAACGAGCTTTTAAATGAAATTGCACTTTTGCAGAATACAATTGAAAATAATTTGCAAAATATTGAACGCATTAACGAAGAGCTAAATGACGAGAAAAACCGCGCAGGCGGAATTGAAAATCAGATAAACGAGCGTCGCGAAAAGGTGGCGGAGCTTACTAAATATTGCGAAGAGTTAAATTCGGAAATTCTCAAAATAAGTGAGGATATTCGTAAAGCGCTTGAAACTTCAGACAGTTCGGGCGAAAAGCTGTCAAGCTTACAGAGTAAAAAAAGCGAGCTTGAGGGAGAAATTTCAGATAAGAAAATTAAAAAGTCAGCAATTTCTGCGGAAAATGAAGCGCGCGTTACTCGTATAGCCGAGCTCAAAGCGCAGTATGGTGAAACAGAAGAGCGTTTAAGCCGCGCAAAAGAGGAAAGACGCGAGCTTACAAAAAATAAAACCGAAGCGGAGGAAACTGTAGCCTCAGCCGATAATGTTCTTGCAGGCGTTGCACTTAAAAAGAAAAAGAGAGAAGAAAAGCTTACCACCGCGACGGAAGCGCATTCAAAGCTATCGGGTGAATTGTATGCACTTGAGAGAAAGCTTGAAGTGCTTCGTGATTTAGAACGCGATATGGAAGGCTTTTCGGGAGCTGTAAAGCGAATTCACAAATATGCAGAGCATGGCGAAATTCAGGGTGTTCACGGCACGGTTGCAAAGCTTATAAAGGTTGATAATAAATACACAACCGCGATCGAAACAATCCTTGGCGGTGCGTTGCAGAACATTGTTGTTGACGATGAAAAGAGCGCAAAAGCAGGAATGAACCTTCTAAAACGCGACAATGGCGGACGCGCGACATTTATGCCGATTTCTGTTGTCAAGGGAAATACTTTGACTGAAAAGGATATGAATAAGCACGAGGGATTTATCGGCGTCGCAAGCGACCTTGTTTCGCATGATGCGAAGTATAAAAATGTAATAGACTACTTACTCGGCAGAATTGCAGTTGTTGATAATATAAACAATGCATCGAATTTTGCGCGTGCATATTCTTATAAAATCAGAATTGTCACGCTCGACGGGCAGGTAATCAACGCGGGCGGTACATATACGGGCGGTAGTGTCAGCAAAAATGCGGGCATTTTAAGCCGTGCAAACGAAATTGAAGAAATAACAGCTAAAATTTCAAAGGATAAAGTGCGCTTAGACGAGCTATTGAATGAGAAAAATGAGGCTGAGCGTGAGCTCAACAAACTCATTTTCGAGGCTGAAGTTTATGAAAACGACAAGCGCGCGGCAGAAGATATATTGCTTCGTGCAGATACTGAACTCAACCACTGCAAGCTTATTATCGAAAATGGCGAGGATAGCATATTTAATTTAGAAAATGAAATTAACTCGGAAGAGAGTAAGATGAGCGCGCAGGAGAAAGTAATTGCAGAGCTTTCTGATAATATTGCAACACTTGAAGCATCTGCAAATGAGATTTCTTATGAAATTGATAAATTACTCTCTGAAAACGAGGGTATGCGAGCGCTTCGCGATGAAATGAACGAGAAATTATCTGCAAAGCGCGAGAGCTTAGCTTCTGCGCAGGCAGAGCAAAACGAAATGATGCGTGCTATAGCAGAGCTTACAAAGCTAGCTGAGGAACTTTCGGGCGATAATGAGCAAAAACGTGCGATTATCAGCGATTACGAGGCTAAGAATGATGAAATTCGCGCGCAGATAGATGCAATTTCTGAAAAAGCTAAGAGTTTTGATGAAAAACTTTTAGAAATTGATAAAGAAATTGAAACTCTTTCAGCCAAAAAGCTTGAGCTTGAAGCGTGCCGAAATAAGAAGGATAAAGAGAGCAAAGATAAAAACGATGAGATATTAAATCTTGAGCGCGAGAGAATGCGTCTTGAGGCAAAGCTCCAAAGTACTGAAGGCGAGGAACAGATTATAAGCGACAAGCTGTGGGAAAACTATGAATTAACAATCGGTGCTGCAAGTGAAATGCGCCGCCCGATTGAGAACTTAAGTGAACTGAATTCAAGAATTTCAACGCTTAAAGCTGAACGCAAAAAGCTTGGAACAGTCAATCTCGGCGCAATTGAGGAATATGATCGCGTATCCGAGCGATATACATTCTTATCGGAGCAGAGAGATGATTTGGAAAAAGCAAAGGCAGAACTTTTAGAGAAAATTTCAGGCATAACCGAGAGCATGAAGGAGATATTCTCCGAGCAGTTTAAGGTTATAAATGATAACTTCTCCGAAACATTCACAGAGATATTCGGCGGCGGTAAGGCTGAATTATCTCTTGATGACCCGGATAATGTTCTTGAAAGTGGAATTGAAATTCGAGTTCAGCCGCCGGGCAAGAGTTTAAGGACGATAACACTTCTATCGGGTGGTGAGCGCGCATTCGTTGCAATTGCACTTTATTTTGCAATTATGAAGGTGCGCCCGACTCCGTTCTGTGTGCTTGACGAGATTGAAGCGGCGCTTGACGATGTTAACGTTGTAAGATACGCAAATTACCTCAGAAAGCTCACCAAGACAACTCAGTTTATCGTTATCACGCACAGACGCGGTACAATGGAGGAGGCAGATGTGCTCTACGGTGTAACAATGCAGGATGCAGGTATTTCAAAAATGCTCACAATCAGCATTGCAGAGGTCGAGCATGAGCTGAATATGAAGCTTAAATAAGGAGTAACAAATGGGATTTTTTGATAAAATTAAAGCGGGGCTTGCTAAAACTCGAGAGGCTGTTGCAAGCCAGGTTGACAGCATTATAAAAACATTTACACCGCTTGATGACGAATTTTTCGACGAGCTTGAGGAAGCTCTCATCATTGCGGATTTAGGTGCAACTACCTCAATGAATATAGTTGAAGCTCTGCGCGACAATGCCAAAGCTAAAAAACTTCGATCTTCTGAAGAGATAAGTGCAGAGCTTCGCGAAATTTTAAAAGAGATTATGACGCGCCAAAATACGACTATGGTTTTAGATACAAAGCCTGCAGTTATTTTGGTAATCGGTGTTAATGGCGTTGGTAAAACGACCAGCATCGGTAAAATTGCGAATTTACTTAAAAATGATGGCAAGAAAGTTCTTCTTGCCGCAGGTGATACATTCCGCGCAGCTGCGGCAGACCAGCTTGAAATCTGGGCTTCCAGAGCAGGGGTTGATATCATACGCCACGAAGAAGGTGCAGACCCTGCATCCGTTGTGTTTGACGCAATGCGCGCGGCTAAAGCAAGAAACGTTGACGTTGTTATTTGCGACACGGCAGGCAGACTTCACAATAAGCAGAACTTGATGAATGAGCTATCTAAAATAGGTAAGGTAATCGAGAGAGAAGCACCGAATTCCAAAATTGAAAAGCTTCTTGTACTTGATGCGGCAACCGGTCAGAATGCAGTATCGCAGGCGAAGCAATTTAACGAGTCCTGCGGTGTTGACGGTATCGTTTTAACAAAGCTTGACGGCACGGCAAAGGGCGGTATTGTAATTTCAATTTGCGAGAGTTTGGGCATTCCCGTTAAATTTGTCGGTGTCGGTGAACAGATGGATGATTTAATGCCGTTTGATGCCGAGAGCTTTGTTGATGCATTATTTTAGGAGGACAGAAAATGATTAGAGCAGACGGAAGAAACGAAAAACAGATAAGAAAAGCGAAAATTACGCTTGACTATACAAAATATGCCGAGGGCAGTGTGCTCATCGAAATGGGCGACACACGCGTTTTGTGTAACGCATCATTTGAAGAGGGCGCGCCAAAATATGTTCCGGAGGGAACGGGCTGGGTTACCGCTGAATATTCAATGCTTCCGCGTTCAACTCATACCCGAAGCAGAAGAGATATTTCATCGCTTAAATTATCCGGCCGTTCGGCTGAAATTCAGCGCCTTATCGGCCGCGCGCTTCGCAGTGTTGTTGACCTGGAGGCACTTGGTGCAAATACAATAACCGTTGACTGCGATGTTTTACAAGCTGACGGCGGCACGAGAACAGCTTCTATTACAGGCGCACTTGTTGCGTTAAAGCTTGCGTGCAACAGAATGGTTGAAAAGGGTATTTTAAATTCAAATCCGGTTAAAAAATATGCAGCGGCAATAAGCGTTGGTATAATTGACGAGGTTTGTATGCTTGACTTAAATTACGGTGAGGACAGCCGCGCAATCGTTGATATGAACGTAATTATGGACGAGGATGGCTCAATTATCGAAATTCAGGGCACGGGTGAGGAGAGACCATTTACCAGAACTGAGTTTAATAAATTACTCGCACTTGCAACGAGTGGAGTTAAAAAGCTCATTGCGCTACAGAAGAAAGCACTTGGTGAATAGAATGAAGTTTATAATTGCAACAAACAATAAGAAAAAATTAAAAGAACTCGCTGCAATTCTTTCTGATTTTAATATTGAGGCACTCTCTCTTGCGGAAGCGGGAATTGAATCCGACGTTGAGGAAACGGGTACCACTTTTGAGGAGAATGCGCGCCTTAAAGCAGAAGCGGCAATGAAAATATCGGGTCTTCCCGCAGTTGCGGATGATTCAGGTCTGCAAGTCGATGCACTCGGTGGTGAGCCCGGAATTTATTCTGCGCGCTACGGTGGTGATTTGTGCAAGAATGACACCGAAAGATATGAATATTTGCTTAAAAATATGGAAGGAAAGGATGTGCGCAGTGCGCGCTTTGTGTCTACAATCTGTTGTATGTTCCCGGATGGGCGCGAAATTATAACGCGCGGCGAGATTGAGGGCGAAATTTTAAAAGCTCCGCGCGGCGAGGGCGGCTTTGGCTACGACCCTGTTTTCTTCGTACCTGAAGAAAACCTTTCCATGGCGGAAATTACGGCAGAGCGAAAAAATGAAATTTCCCACCGCGCGCGTTCACTGTCCATTTTGCGTGATAAATTAAAAGAGATTTTATAAGGAGAAAAATTATGCTTACAAGTAAACAACGTGCAGAGCTTCGCGCTCTCGCAAACGGAATTGATACAATCCTCCAGGTTGGAAAGGGCGGAATAAGCGAAACACTTATCGCGCAGGCTGATGACGCACTTCGTGCACGCGAGCTTATTAAGGGTAGAGTGCTTGAAAATTCGCTTCTTTCACCGCGTGAGGTGTGCACGGCACTTTGTGAGGAACTCAGCGCTGAGCCTGTTCAGGTTATCGGCACACGTTTTGTTCTTTATCGCGAAAATCCTGAAGATAAGAAGATTTTCTTAACAAAGTAATGAAGATAGGTATTATGGGCGGAACGTACAATCCGCCGCACATAGGGCATCTGCACGCGGCAAAAGCTGCGCGCGAGCAGTTGGGTCTTTCAGAAATAATTTTAATACCGTCAAACATTCCGCCGCATAAGGAATTACCCAAATATACGGCGAGTGCTAAGGCTCGCCTTGATATGACAGAGCTTGCAGCAAAGTCAATTGGGGCTAAAGTCAGCGATATTGAGCTTTTGCGAAAGGGTAAGAGCTACACGGCGGACACAATAGATGAGCTTAAAAAGATTTATCCAAATGATGAGCTTTATTTTATTTTGGGTACGGATATGCTGCTCACGATACAGAGCTGGTTTGAGCCGCACCGTATTTTCAAAGCGGCAAAAATTGCGGTTATCGCGCGCGAAGATGATGACAGGTGTGAAATTTTAGAGCATATTGAAAAGCTAAAACCGCTTGGTGCCGAGGTGCACTTTGTGGACGTTAAGCCGCTTCCGATTTCATCGACAGAGCTTCGTGAGAATATCACACAGCTTCGCAACTACCTGCCTGAGGGCGTTTTTGAATACATCTCAAGGGAGCATTTATATGAAGTATAGTGTTTCGAAAATTGAGAATATTGTTAAGGAAACCCTTAGTGAAAAGCGAGCAAGACACACGTTTAATTGCGCACTTCTTGCAAAAGAGCTTGCCGGTATATTCGGTGCATCACGTGATGATGCATACGTTGCAGGTCTTTTGCATGACATAACTAAAGAAGAAAGTTATGAAAATCAGTTGAAATTGTGTGAAAAATATGGTATTATACTAGATAGCCTAATTTTGGACATGCCGCAGCTTATTCACGCGCAAACCGCGGCATACGTTTCAAAATATGAATTTGAAGTAAGTGACGAAATCGTAAGGGCGATTTTTTATCACACCACGGGCACTACAAATATGACAACTCTTGACAAGTGTCTGTGGCTTTCGGATTTAATTGAGCCGGGGCGCGATTTCCCCGGTGTTGAGGAAATTCGAAATGAGGCAAAGCGCGATTTGAATAGTGCATGTCTTATGGGTATTTCACGCACGATTTCGTATTTAAATGAGGGTAATAAGAAAATACATCCTGCTATGGTTGAAGCAAAGCTTGAGATAGAAAGGATACTTAGCCAATGAAAATGTATGGCGCAAAACAGCGTAAAAAAAAGAAAAAGGCTCCGCGCGGGCTTGTTATATTGATGCTCCTTTTGTTAGTTGTCGGCTGTGTTGCCGGTGCGATGTGGTTATCTTATGTAAAACCACCGGAGATTGATGTACCGACTAAAGAGCCTG
>JAZNOR010000056.1:0-2167 GCA_045589235.1 Eubacteriales bacterium
TTACAACGAGTGCGTTACCATAACACCGCGAAATTTTGCGCTGGAATTCAGAATGAAAGAAACGATAAAAAGTCACTATGCAATTATCGGTATGGCGACGGTTATTGATAATTATCCACTTTATTTTGACGCTACAAATGAGTTCGGACTTTCAATGGCAGGGCTTAATTTTCCTGATAACGCGGTTTATTTCCCGCCTGAAACAGATAAAGACAATATTACTCCGTTTGAATTTATTCCGTGGATACTGACTCAATGCAAAAATTTAGATGAAGCGCGAAGTTTACTTGCGAGAATAAATTTGTGCAATATCAATTTTAGTGAAAATTTACCGCTTTCTCCACTACACTGGATAATTGCAGACAAGAGCCGTGCGATAACGGTGGAATCGGTTAAGGAGGGCTTGAAAATTTATGACAACCCAATCGGTGTGCTCACAAATAATCCGCCTTTTTATTACCATATGACGCATCTTTGCGACTATATAAATATAACGCCAAATGAGCCTCTAAACCGATTTGGGAGTGTAAGTTTAATGCCATACAGCAGGGGAATGGGGGCAGTTGGACTTCCCGGTGATTTGTCCTCGGCATCAAGATTTGTTAGAGCTGCGTTTGTAAAGTTAAATTCAATATGCAAAACTGATGAAAACTCAAGTATCAGTCAATTTTTTCATATACTTTCATCAGTTTCGCAGCCGCGCGGGGCGGTGCGACTTTGCGACAAATACGAAATAACCAAATATACCTCGTGTGTGAATATGGACAAGGGGATATATTATTACAATACTTATGAAAACAACTGCATTTGTGCTGTTGATATGTATAAGTGTAATTTAAATGACAAAAGTCTATATACGTATCCGCTTACCAGAACTCAAGAAATTCTATGGCAAAATTAACTTGAAAATGAGGCACACATCAAGTATAATTACAGAAAGAACAATTTAGAGGTGAACTTTATGCCGAAGCTTTCTGAAATTGATAAAAATTTTAAAGTTGAAACGAAGATTGAATATGAGGGACTCAAGTGGTTTGACGCTTCAAGTGATATGTTTTCTCTCCACGGTCTTTTAAAGGATGAAAAAGGCTATAAGAGGATGGATTCAAGTGTAGCAAAGGCTACAAATGAGGGTGTTTTCGAGCTTCATCGCCATACCTCGGGAGGACGCGTTACATTTGAGACAACATCATCATATGTCGCAATTCACGCAAAAGTTAAGTGTGCTCATTCGCACGTTATGTCAGCACTCGGTGCTTGCGGATTTGATATGTATGAAGTGAGAAACGGCGAATTTGAATATGTCGCGCCGTTTTTCCACACAGACGAAACTTCGGACATTTTAGAAGGGCAGTTTAGCCTGGGTGAGGGGAGCCATAAGGTTGTAATTCACTTCCCGTTGTACGCTAAGGTCGAAGAAGTTTTTATCGGCTTAGACGAGAGAGAAAAAACAACCCCGTATTCGCCTTATAAAAATATTCCGCCGGTCGTTTATTACGGCTCGTCGATTACGCAAGGAGGATGCGCATCCCGCCCGGGAAACAACTATCCTGCAATTGTTTCGCAGAAGACTTTTGTTGATTTCCATTGCCTTGGATTTTCAGGTAGCGCACACGGCGAGCAAGTGATTGCAGATTACATAGCCTCGCTTCCTATGTCGGTGTTTGTTTTGGATTATGACCACAATGATTGCGATAACAGAGAGGCGTTTTATGAGCGTCACGAGCGTTTTTACAAGACAATCAGGAAAGTACATCCCGATATACCAATTATCATTATGAGCGCGCCGTACGCCGGCAGAACGTTCTTTGAGAACCACGTAATGAAAAGCTATAAAATAGTTGAGGAAACCTATTTAAATGCAAAGAAACGCGGCGAAAACGTTTATCTTATAAATGGCGGCGAAGTATTTGGCGAGTTTAAAAATTCAGCACTCAATGATCGAATTCATCCAAATGACTTCGGTTTCGGTATGATGGCGCAGGCTGTGCTTAAAGAGATAGGTGATATAATTTAATATCAACAATAAAAACACCCTACTCGTTATGAGTAGGGTGTTTTATTATCTTTGCAGCGGTGTATTAAGTGCCTATTTCGCCCCAGTTTCCACCGTCTCCTGAGCCTGTTCCTTCGTTAATTAAGCCGTCATTGTCATCTTCTCCGCTTG
>JAZNOR010000057.1:0-20386 GCA_045589235.1 Eubacteriales bacterium
TACTCGAACATACCCTCGATGTAACGCTCGGTCATACCAACTTCGATCTTCGGAACAACGTTCTCGAACATCTGAGAAACCATTTCCCAGTTGGTCTTTAAGATTTCGATTTCAGCAGGGCTCTTTCTGATTCTCTGCTCATAGTGAACATCGTCATAGTCAACGATTTCAGCATCAGAGAATACCTTCTGGAGCTTCTTCATAATGATTGACGGGAAGATTAAGCGGCCGATAAAACCAACCTTCTTGATTCCCGGATGAGCAGCCTTAACCTGGTTAAATAACTCCTCAAAGTCGAGCTGACCTTCAGTGTCATACTCAAAGCCTGAAACCTCACCGATTTCCGGTAAGATTGCAATGCGGCTTTCCGGAAGCTCGTTCTTAACGAGACAGTAGTCATATGAAGCCTGACCGCTGCAAACGATAACCTCGCCATCTGCCGGAATAACGATTGCTGAGTTCTCGTTAACCGGAGCAAAACCGCAGTAATAACGTACAATACCGATTTCGAGAAGGTTTGAGAAACCAACTACAACGTCAACGCCGTCTTCAGCCATTTTTTTGCGGAGAGCGTTAACTCTTGCAAGGTATTCCTTGCCTTCAATTTTTGGATAATTCATAATATCGCTCCTTATCTGTAATTTTTTACATTTGAAACGGTAAAAATTACTTTAATATATGTATTTTTAGTATATCGTGAAAGATAACTTTTGTCAATACAAAAGAAAAAATATGGCAGGTAAGTTTTTACCTGCCATATTTTACAGTTTCTTGAATGCTTTTATCCATTCATTTTTGATATATTGATGCCCCATCGGTGTCGGATGTACTCCATCGCGCAGCCAATAGCGCGGATCCGAATTCTTTTTAAGAAGCTCGTTGAAACCTGTCTGAAGCGGAATAAAAGGAAGATTATATTTTTCCGCAACCTTTTTCGCCATTTCTGCACGAAGAGGAACTTCTCTTTCGAAATAGCTCCAATCAATATCGGAATCAACTTTTAAGAAAAACGGCTCAAAAATCATAATTTTAATATCGGGTAGCGCTTCCTTGACCTCTTCAATCAGCATAGAATACACCTTGTAAAACTTATCGGCATCCACGCCGTTCGGACTTTCCGCAAGCTCGTGCCACACGTCATTTACACCGATTAAAATGCTCATAACATCGGGCGCTAAATTTATAATATCAGGTTTAATTCGCGCATACAAATCAACAATTCTGTTTCCGCCGATTCCGCGGTTTATAAACTCATATTTTGTCGGCTCTTCAAAACCGAGCTCCGCCTTGACAAGAATCGGATAGCCCATTCCGAAGTCTTTGTCGTTCTCACGGCTTCTGCCCGCATCGGTAATCGAATCGCCCTGAAATAAAATTCTCATAAAAACACCTCGGTTATATTATATCGCTTTACCTTTTCAAAAACAAGGTCGCATTTTTATAAAAATGCGACCTTGTAACTTACTTATAAAGCGGACCGTAAGCAGCACAAGCTCTGTAATCTGCGCCTTCCTTATCCATTCCGAATGCGTTCCAGCTTGACGGTCTGAAGATTTTCTCTTCTGGAACGTTGTGCATTGAAACAGGAATGCGAAGCATTGAGCAGAGTGTTATAAGATCAGCACCGATGTGACCGTATGAAATTGCACCGTGGTTAGCACCCCAGTTATTCATAACGTCATATGCGGTTTTGAATGCGCCCTCACCTGTGCAACGCGGAGCGAACCATGTACACGGCCATGTGTAGTCCGTTCTCTTCCAGAGAGTATCGGATACCTTTTCCGGTAAATGAATTGTCCAACCCTCGGCAATCTGAAGTGCCGGACCGAGGCCCTTAACGAGATTGAGTCTTATCATAGTAACCGGCATTTCAGCCTTTGTTTCAAAACGTGAAGAATATCCGCCACCACGGAAGTAGCCGATATCCGCATAGTTCCATGTTGTGTTTGCCATAATAGCATCCTGATCTGCCTGTGTTACCTCATACCACGGCTTCATCTCGCCGCCTGCAGCGCCGTTTGCATCCAAGCAGCACGCGCCTGAGTTGATGAGATGGATAAATCCATCTGCCTCTTTTGCCTTGCCCTCAATATCATAACCGGTTGCGCCCTTAACCGCATCGCCACTCCAATATGTACGAACATCGGCGAACATCTGCGCACGGTTTGTAAGCAGCTTCATAAAGAGCATACCAATACCGTTTAACACGTCATTCTCGGTAGCTAAAATGTACGGCTCGCGAGCACCGTTCCAGTCAAATGATGTATTGAGCATTGCCTCTGGGAAGTCACAGTTCGGGTAGAAGTCAGTCCACTGACGCTGGCCCTGGAAGCCTGCGGCAATTGCATTGTGTCCAACCATTTCTTCCTCGCAGCCCTTTGGTAAATTCTTGTTACCATTCATAAGGTCTTTGATGATAACCATCATCTTAACAACAAATTCCCAATCCTCATCCTTGCGTGCGCGATCCTTCTGGAGATTCTCAGGGTTCTTGTCAAAGCCCTCGATGCACTTCTCTTTTGTCCACTTAAGTGCCTTCTTGTATTCCTCTTCGTCGTAGATGCCCTCTGTCATTCGACGGATGATTTCTACCTCGTCGACAGATTCAACGCGCATACCGAGATATTCTTCGATAAATGCAGGATCAATGATTGAGCCGCCGATACCCATACAGATTGAACCAATCTGGAGATATGACTTACCTCTCATTGTTGCGGCAGCAATTGCAGCTCGTCCGAAACGGAGAAGCTTTTCTTTTACATCTTCCGGAATTGATGTGTCATCAGCATTCTGAACATCGTGACCGTAAATACCAAATGCCGGAAGACCCTTCTGTGCATGAGTTGCAAGAACAGATGCAAGATAAACAGCACCCGGACGCTCTGTTCCGTTAAAGCCCCATACAGCCTTGATTGTATTTTTATCCATATCCATAGTCTCAGCGCCGTAGCACCAGCAAGGTGTAACGGTAAGAGTGATATCAACGCCCTCTTTGCGGAATTTATCAGCACAAGCTGCAGCCTCGCCGACACGGCCGATAGTTGTGTCTGCAATTACAACCTTGACCGGCTCGCCGTTTGAATATTTTAAATTCTCTTCAAAGAGCTTAGCCGCGCTCTTTGCCATATTCATTGTCTGGTCTTCAAGTGATTCACGAACGCCAAGTACACCGCGTCGTCCATCAATAGTCGGACGGATGCCGATAACCGGGTAATCACCAATGAGTCTTGATTTTGCCATAATAATCCCTCCAAATTTAGTCTTTATATATTGAATTATAGTATTAAATATGATATAATACTAGCACAATTTACACATTTTGATATAACAATATTCGCTTTTTGAGGTGTATTGCGCAATGAAGTATGCTGATTTTATAGAAAAGAAGCGGCACGGCTCGCTTGATTTTCCTATTCAATACTACTATGCAGACGAAAATATTCCATACTATGTTATGACCGCGCATTGGCATAACGAGTTTGAAATTATAAGGGTAACAAGCGGAAGTCTCAAGGTTTTTCTAAACAGCACACCGTATATTTTAGGTGCAGGAGATATTCTTTTAATTTCCGGCAGAACTCTGCACAGAGCTGAGCCAAAAAACTGCATTTATGAATGTGTTGTTTTCGACTTTAATATGTTAAGCCGCGAGCGAAACGATATTGCTTCAAAATATATTTCGCCGATATGTGAAGGCACAGCGGTTGCGGAACCGCCACTATGCCGTGAAAAAGATGAGCTTTATTGCGCGCTAAACTCCCTTTTTGAGCTTATGAAAAGCAAGGAGCTTTATTTTGAGCTCAACATATACAGCACGCTTTTTAAGATTCTTTCACTTTTATATTCACAGGGTAAGCTTATAAACAAAGCCGCAACATCGGGCGGTCACCGCTACGAAACAATCAGCAATTTAATTGACTGGATTGAAAAAAATTTTTTAAAGCCGATAACGCTCGCAGAGCTCGCAAAAATTTCGGGCTTAAGCTCAAAATACTTATGCCGCACATTCAAGGAATACACCTCAAAGCCTATTGTTAAATATATAAATGATCTAAGAGTAGAAAACGCTTGCTACGAAATGTCGGTAAACAAGAAAAACGTAACACAGGCGGCATTTGACAGTGGCTTTAACAATCTGAGCTATTTTTGCAAAATTTTTAAATCCGCAAAGGGAATAACCCCTACGGAATACGTTAAGAGAGTTAAGTTGTAATTGACACTGTGTACATTATGTTATACAATAAATAGAGTTTTAAAATTCGAGGTTTAATATGATTAAATACGCGAAAAAAGAAGATTATTCCGCCTTTGAAGAGTTTGTTAAAAATCATCCGAAAGGTCATTTTTTGCAGTCGATTTACTGGGCGGAATTCAAAAGTGCATATTCGCCGATCGCCGTAATGTCACTCGATGATAGTGGCAACATCCGCGGTACAATGCTTTTAACAGTTCACAAAGAGCCGATGCTTAATGCATCCGTTCTGTACTGTGCGCGCGGACCGATTTCAAACAGTGCAGAGGCTACGCAAGAGTTAATTTCCGAAGCACAAAAAATTGCTAAAGAAAAAGGCGCGTATATGTTAACGCTCGACCCTGATGTGGTTGAGGAGGATAGCTTAACTTCTGAGCTTTTATCGTGTGGATTAAAAAACGGTGGAGTTAAGGATGAATTTGGCATCCTGCAGCCTCTTTCTGTTTTTCGTATTGATATTGCAAACAAAACCGACGATGAGCTTATGGCATCTTTTCATTCAAAAGCGAGATATGGAATACGCGCGGCACTGAAATCCGGTGCGACGTTCCGATTAGGAGCAAAGGAAGATTTACCGGCTTTCCAGTCCCTTCTCGTTCAGACTGCAAAGCGCGACGGTTTTACCGCGCGACCGCTTAAATATTTTGAGAATATGTTTACCTGCCTGCCTGAAGAATACGTTAAGCTTATTCTAATAGAATATGATGGCAAAATTATTGCAGGCTCGGTGCTTATAATATACGGTGACAAAGCATGGCATTTATATGGTGCAAGTGATGAAAACTACCGTGACAAATCTCCGAATTTTCTTATGCAGTGGGAAATGATGCGTCTTTGCATTGCACATGGCTGCAGAATATATGATATGCGTGGAGTTGCAGGCGAAAAGGATAAAACAAAGCCGCTTGAAGGCCTTTTCAGATTCAAAAAACGTTTTGGCGGCGAGCTTGTTACCTTTGTTGGAAGGCTCGATACCGTGTATAAGCCCATAACGCGAAAAACTCTTTGCGTTGCACGCGCAATTAAACGAACATTACGCAAAATAACCGGGAGGTAGCTTTTAATGATCAAATACGTAACACCCGAAATGTATCCGCAGTATGAAAATTTTATTTCAAATCATCCGAAAGGCCACTTCGTTAAATCAATAAAATGGGTGGAATTTAAAAAGCCGTGGCAGTTTAAAGCATTTTTATCTGTTGATGAAAATGATCATATCCGCGGCAGTATGCTTATATTCTTAAGTCGCGTGCCGCACACAAAATACACTCATATGTACTGTCCGCGTGGTCCTGTGGTCGACGACGGTGACCGTGAAACGCTCACAGAGCTCTGCAACGAGGCTAAGAAAATCGCAAAGGAGTATAATTCCTACGAGCTTTCAATTGACCCGGATATTACAGAAGAAGATGTCACATATCTTGAAGATTTAAAAGCGGCAGGCTTTGTCGTTAATAACACCAAAAACCGCCCTGAATATCTTCAGGCGCGCTACGTTTTCCGACTTTACCTTGACGGAAAGGATAAAGATCAGATTTTTGCAGAGTTTCATTCCAAAACCCGTTACAACGTCCGTTTAAGTGAGCGCAAGGGTGTCACTTGCAGAATAGGTACAAAAGAAGATTTACCGGCATTCCGTGAAATTATGATTGAAACTGCTGTGCGCGACGGATTTATGGCGCGAAGTCTTAAATATTTTGAAGATATGTACGATGCGCTCTCACCGGAGAATCTTCGTCTTTACTTAATCGAATACGAGGAAAAAGCAATCGCAGGTGCTATCGCAATTTATTATGGCGACAAGCTCTGGTATTTATACGGTGCCAGCAGCAATCGAGAGCGCAACCGTATGCCAAACTATATGATGCAGTGGGAAATGATTAAGTGGGCAATTGAAAAAGGTTGCAGTATCTATGATTTCCGTGGTGTTACCGGTGATATGGAAAAAACCTTCCTCGAAGGCTTAATTCGCTTCAAGCAGGGCTTTGGCGGTGTTCAGGTTGATTTCGTTGGTAAGATGGATATGTTCTTTATGCCAAAGGCAGCAAAGATAATCGAAGATTTACAATCCGCATACCGCGCATTCGTCCGAAAAATCGGAGTTATGAAAAGCAGGCTTAAAAAATAGTAAAAACTCAGGTGCAAAGCACCTGAGTTTTTTATTTACCAACGCAAAAGCGTTCAAAAATTCTGGTCAGTATCTGTTCACTCGCGGTCTG
Source organism: Eubacteriales bacterium (assembly GCA_045589235.1). Lineage (GTDB taxonomy): Bacteria > Bacillota > Clostridia > Oscillospirales > JAAYXM01 > RGIG7332. The sequence goes on from JAZNOR010000057.1 coordinate 6,472, forward strand.
ACCCGTTATTTCTCCAAGTCTTGAAACTGCATCCTCTAAATCGGATATCGCAATGTCAGGCGTAAAGCCGGCGTTAATTGTTTGTATTGCTGATTCAACTTTTTCTTTTGCATCAAAAATTGCAGCTGCATGACGCGCATTTGTTATGATTTCGCCGCTTGCATATACCTCGCGATTTTCAAAAAGCTCTTTAATCTCATCACAAAGCGTATCCATTCCCTCATTTTTTTGCGCTGAGAGAATGCAAACATTTTTTCCAAATGCACTTTCAATTTTTTGCATATCAATTTTTAGTTGCAAATCATTTTTGTTCACAATTGCTATAGCGCATTTGCCTTGAATTAACGAAATAACGCGCTCATCCTCGGAATTCAATTCCTCCGAGCCGTCGAAAACCGCAAGCACTAGTTCCGCATCAGAAAGGCTTTTCTCCGTGCGCTCAATACCAATTTTTTCAACTTCATCGTTTGATGCGTGAAGTCCTGCCGTGTCAATCAAGCGCAGTCGTATATTCCCGATATTAACCTTTTCTTCAACGGTATCACGCGTTGTGCCCGGTATGTTTGAAACAATGCTTCTGTCATAGCCCAAAAGCGCGTTTAGCACAGACGATTTTCCAACATTAGGTCTGCCAACAAGTGCACATCGCACACCGTCTTTGATAATTTTGCCGTGCTTAAAGCTTTCGTGCAATTTTGAGAGTGTTTTCTTGGCATTACTTAAAATTTCAAGTGTTTCCGTCTGTTTAAGCTCGGTAATGTCTTCGTCAGGATAATCCACATAAGCATAAAAAGTTGCAATTACGTCCAAGATTTCATCGCGTACAGCGGTGATTTTTTTGCCTATATGCCCTTCAAGCTGAGCTTCTGCATTGCGCGCAGCCTCAACGGTTTCAGCATCTATCAAATCAATAACCGCCTCTGCCTGAGTGAGCTCAAGCTTACCATTCAAAAATGCTCGGTGAGTATACTCTCCCGCCTTTGCAGGGCGCGCGCCATTTTCATAAAGTGCTTCTAAAATTTCCCTTTGAGAAATCAACGAGCCGTGGCAGAAAAATTCAACCGTGTCCTCACCGGTATAGCTATTTGGAGCTTTCATATAAACGGCAAGACCGCTGTCTATCGGCTTTCCGTCACGCGCAAGAAATTCACCGTAGCACATTTTTCTAACATTCTTGCAAAGGTCTGATTTTGATATAAACACCTTTTTTGCTATTTCAAGAGATTCATCCCCACTCAAGCGCAAAATCGCAATTGCGCTCGTCGCCTGCGGAGTTGCAATTGCCGCAATAGTTTCTGCCATAGTTTATTTTTCTCCTATTTTTTTAGCGCAAGTTACGCAAACATTCTTGCCCATATATTCCTTTACATCATTAGCACTTCCGCAAAAAATACAAGCCGGCTCATATTTTTTGAGAATAATTGAATCACCATCAACATAAATTTCAAGAGAATCACGCACATCAATATTCATACTGCGGCGAAGCTCAATAGGCAGTACAACTCTTCCAAGCTCATCAACTTTTCTAACAATTCCCGTTGTCTTCATATCTCATTCCTCCATTTTACAATTTTTGTAAATTTATAGCTAAATTATACCAAACAGCGCAGTATTTGTCAATTATTGGTAGAAGACTTTTTTCATACAAATTCTTCCATTTTTCGCGTATTTCTGTCATATTTTGTCGAAAGGTGTCACTTTTTATGCTAAGTAAGATTCTCGTATTTTCGTTTATTTTCTCACTTATCTCTGCACTTTGTACGGGGAAAATGGCAGACCTTGCAAGTGCAATTACCGAAGGAGCAACCGCAAGTATTGAACTGTGTATATCCATACTCGGAGTTATTATGTTATGGTGTGCAGTAATGGAAGTTATGAAGGTTTCGGGACTTATGGATAAAGTTGCAAAGCTTCTCACGCCTATTCTCGGAGTTTTATTCCCAAACGCAAAAAAAGACCCTACAGTTATGCAAAACATATCTGCAAATGTTTCTGCAAATCTATTGGGGCTTGGAAACGCTGCAACACCTGCCGGAATTCGTGCAGCTGAGGGACTTCACACACTTAGTGGCGGGAAAACTGCATCTGATGATATGTGCATGCTGGTAATAATAAACACCGCTTCCCTGCAGCTTATTCCGACGACAATCGGAGCAATACGCGCATCCTGCGGTGCAGCGAATCCATTTGACATTATACCTGCGGTCTGGTTTGCCTCAATCTGTTCGTTACTTGCCGGAATTTTTGCAGCAAAGCTTCTTTCAAAGCTGTATCGGAGGTAATATATGACCTATATTTCAAATCTTATTGTACCTGCAATTTTGTCATTTGTTGCACTTTGGGGCGTTATTAAAAAAAGTGACGTGTGGAGTGCAATGATGACAGGTGCAACCGATGGAGCTAAAACCGTGTTCAAAATCCTACCCTCACTGGTAGCTCTTTTAACCGCAGTTTATATGCTGAGAGCATCGGGTGCTATGGATGTTATAACCTATGCTCTCTCGCCTGTTACAAAGTTGCTGGGCATACCCTCCGAGTGCGCTGCTCTTGGAATTTTACGTCCGTTTTCAGGCAGTGCCGCACTTGCACTCGGCGCTGATGTTATTAAAAAAAGCGGCGCCGATAGCTTTGCAGGCAGAGTGACTTCGGTAATGCTTGGCTCAGCGGAGACTACATTTTACACGATTGCGGTATATTTCGGCGCACTCAAGCTTAACAAAACACGATATGCAATTCCCGCCGCACTTATTGCAGATATCGTAGGCTATATCGCTTCTGTCTGGGCAGTTAAGTTGTTTTTTTGAGAGCGAGGGGAATTAACCCCTCGCCCTTATTTTCTAGCCGCAGTAGTTATTTGAATTGCAACCGCAATTTGTCTCTTCAGCTTCGCAATCACATTCTGAGTTTGTTACATAATAGCGATTTCCGCAGCGGCGGTTGCAGGATGTTCCTGCTACGTTTCCGCAACCACAGTTGCAGCAGTTGCAGCCGCATCCACAACAGTTATTGTTATTATTTTCGCTTACACCTGAAACGATTGTGGTGCTTAAATCATCACAGTCACAGGAATTGTTGCAACGGTTGAAACAAGACATAAAAAAACCTCCTCATATATTGCGGACAGCGTTGTCCGCTTGGTACATTATACGACAAAGCCTAAAATGAAGTTACAACCATTTTGCAAAAACATTGTATCATATATAGCCTATTTAGTCAATACTAATAGTCTATAATTAGCCCATAAAGTTAATAGGGGTAGATATATGGATACTTATACAACTGTTAAAAACAGGATATTATGCTTGTGTGAAGAAAATAAAATAACAATAAACAAATTAGCAACGGATTCAGGAGTTGCTCCTTCGACAATCAAAAACATTTTGTACGGCAAGAGCAAAAATCCCGGAATTGTTACACTTAAAATGCTTTGTGACGGATTAGGTGTTTCATTGTCTGACTTTTTTGATACAGATGAATTTAAAAATTTAGAACAGGAAATGAAGTAGTGGCGAGCATTGCTCTACTATACACATAAAAAGCATTTAAATTATATCATGAAAATTCAAGCTAGTCAACTCAAAAGAGGTAATTATTTTAACTCAAAAAAGGTAAACTCTTTTTGAGGTGATATACTTGAATATCGGTGAAGCTGTAAAGTTAAGAATTATTGAGTTATGCAAATCAAAAAATATAACAATCAACAAGCTTGCAACATTAAGCGGCGTAACACAGTCCACTCTTAACAATATTACAAGTGGAAGAAATAACAGTACCACAATTTCAACAATTAAAAAGCTTTGCGATGGTTTGGAAATTTCAATTACTGACTTTTTTGATACAGATGAATTTAAAAATTTAGAACAAGAAATTAAATAATAAAAGCTCGGAGTTAACTCCGAGCTTTTAATTTATTTACCTACGAGCATTTTGTGCTTACCGTTTAAATCCATACGGTAAAGTCTTCTTCCGTCTCCTGCATTGTAATAATAGATGTAATCGCCCTTTACGTAAACACCCTCGCAGGAATCTTTTGTAATGCGTTCAATTTCACCGTTTGAAATGTTCATACGATGAATACTCTCGCCGTTAACCCAGTCGATATAATAAATATAGTCGCCGTAAATGTTTACATAGCCAACCTTGGATTCGCTAATCGGTGCAGGAAGTTCCTGACCGTGTTGTGCATATTTATATAATTTTCCCTCGTCGTTCCAGTTAACGTAATAAGTGTATCCGCCGGCATTGTTTATAAATAAACTTGCCTGATCGTCAAACATCGACTGCCCCTCGCCATCTAAACGAATTCTTGCCAGAACATCGCCATTATTATGCTCGCTGTAGTAAAGCCACGGGCCGTGAAGGGAAATCTCAGCCGCACAGACATCAAGTTCTACCTTTACATCGGTACCGTCGAGCTTTGCAGAGTAAATCTTGCAGTCATCGCCCCAGTTAATGTAGTAGAGACGGTCACCGAAAACAAACATACCCTTAGCCATTGTCAGAATAAGTTCCTTCGGATCACTACCGTCCGTCTTAACGCTGTGAATTACAAATCTGTCATAATGAATGAAATACACCGTATCGCCTACAACGTTGATATCACGTGCAGGAATATCGGAAAGCTTAATTTTGTTCTTTCCGTCTAAATCTGCCTTATAAAGTGCCTTTCCGTCCATACGCTCACTGTAATAAATAGCGTCGTCTGTGATGCATACCGCACCGCCGTTAACTAAGTTACCCGGTGTGTTTGCAAAGCCTGCGTAAAGCGGATTGCCTTCATTTTTAAGTTTTGCTTCATATCTGGATTTAACTGAATTATCCGGAATATCGTCCACATAAAGAGCCGCCGTAAGATAATCATCTTTATCCATATAAATCTCAAGCATTGTATCATAAATGATTGTTTCTGTCGGAACAAGCTCTGCGATTCTGTCCGCCTGCTTGCGCGCAGATTCAATATCTCCTTTAAGACCGAATGCTTTTATAAGGCCAACGCTTGCCTCAACATCCTGTGGCTTTGTTTTAACGACCTCTGCATATTTTGCAATGTCATTTTCAACCTGCGCAAGGTCAACCTGTACGGGAGGCTCTTCTTTCGGCTCAACCGGCTTCTCAGGCTCATCGTCAATATTAACCATAGATGTTGCAAGCCAAGCTCCAACGCCAATAAGACAAACGAGCGCAACCGCAACTATCGACCAGATAATTTTCTTCTTCATAGCTTTTTACCCTCTTCCTAAACTAAACTACATATATTCTACTCTATTTTTTATCATCCGTCTACACTTTTTTAAAACGTTTACAAAATCATAATAGTTAAAGCAGCCCGAATAACTTAACAATAAATGGTGCAACAAACACAGTTATAACGCCTGCGATACCTATTGAAAGGCTTGACATCGCACCGATTCGCTCGCCCATTTCAAATGCTTTTGTTGTTCCGAAAGCGTGTGAGCTGGTGCCGATTGCAAGCCCGATTGAAATGTCGTTTTTAATTTTAAACACCTTTGACATCGTTGGCGCCAGTAGCGCACCTGTAAGCCCTGCAACCAGAACCGCAATAACAGTAATTGCAGGAAGCCCTCCAAACTGCGCGGATAGTTCAACCGCGATAGCCGTTGTTACCGAACGTGGCAGAATTGATGCAAAAATAACCTCATCCATAGGGAACAGCATTTGAAATGCACACATGCTCGCTATCGCAACAATGCTACCTACCGCAATTGATGCGATAATAACAAGCGCGTTCTTTTTTAGTGTTTCCCTCTGCATATAAAGAGGAACTGCGAGCGCTACGGTAATCGGCGAAATAAGCGATGTTATGTACTGCCCGCCCGCGGCATATGATTCATACGGAATATCAAATATCAAAAGAAACAAAATCAAAAACACCACGGTTACGGGAAGTGGATTTAAAAGCAGAAATTTATTGCTTTTCTTATAAAGCCACACCGAGATTTCAAACATTGTAAGACTCAAAAATACTCCAAAAATTGGATTCTGGCAAATTGCTTTAATCTCTTCCATTTTTGCGCTCCTTTCTCTTATTTGTGAGGTAAAGTAAAAACTCCGAAGTATATCCCGTTGCTAAAAACACGATAATCGCGGTTGCAAAAATAGCAATAGCTGACCACGGAAGAGACGGAAGTATAACTTTATACTCAACCATAAGTGCAACGAGTGCGGGTATAAAGAAAAACGCAAGATTGTCAATTATAAAATTTGCAACTTGCGCAATTTTTTCCACCTTAATTACTTTAAGTGACAGCAAAAGCAGCATGAGCATCATTCCTATCACGTTTCCGGGTATAAAAATCGGCAAAAATTTTGATATAATCTCGCCAATCACCCATACTGCAAAAATAATTGCAAGCTGACCAAAAATTCTCAATTTGAAATTCACGTCCTTTTGTGTTATAATATCTACATACTATTTTTCTACATAATTTGATATGAGGTGTAAAAAGATGCAGCGACACGGTTTTATCCGCAGCGAGCTTGAGCTCAAAACCCTAATTTTATATGTTTTGCGCCGCGCAAAAAAGCCTGTGGCTTTCGTTCATTTAACAGATATGGTGCTCTGCGATGATGCCATAGATTACTTTGAATTCGTTGAATGTTTAAATGATCTGGTTCGAACCGAACACGTTCACCGTGAACAAATAGGTGACAATGAAATGTATTTCATAAGCAAGAAGGGGCGCAAGAATCTGGAAATTTGCCAAAGCGCACTCCCCAATACCGCGCGTGACCGCGCAGACAATTCGGTTGACCGCATCATCCGCGTTCTGCACAGAGCCAATTTAGTCAAAGCTCGCCTTAATGAACGAAACGACGGTTCACTTTCTGTTTCGTGTTCTCTCTCAGATGATTCAGGCGAAATTTTATCGCTTGAACTATCCGTCCTCACTCACGAGCAAGGCAGAACTTTTGTGAATAATTTTGAAGAGAACGCAGAGAGTATTTATAATATTTTAATCGCCGCAATGCTCGACAATTAATTATACTACAAAAAACAAAAAAAGGGAACGAAAATTTCGTTCCCTTTTTAATTTTTAGTGTCTGCCGGGGATGTGGAGAATGTGCTCTTTACCCTTTAACAAGCCATTGTAAAGTGTTTCCATAGTCGGGTTTTCTTCCGAGCGCTTAATCTGCGCAATGTTATCAGCACCATAAAGTCCTCGAGCACGTGCATTGCGTATTTCAGCGCCGTGCGGAAGCGGTTGACCCGCGCCGCCGATACAGCCACCGGTACAAGCCATAACCTCAACGAAGTCATAGCTCGCTTCGCCTGATTTAAGCTTTTTAATAAGTTCATCTGCATTCTTGAGTCCGTTTACGATTGCAACGCGAATTGTCTTGCCTGCATATTCGAGTGATAATTCACGAGTTCCCTCCATACCGCGAACCGGTGTAAATGCGATATCGCGAAGAGATTCCTTGGAATGAGCATTTGCAAGCTGACGTACTACAGACTCGGTAACACCGCCGGTAACGCCGAAGATAACACCTGCACCTGAGCCTAATCCAAACGGCATATCAGCTGCCTCATCCTGCAATTCGTCGAACTTAATTCCCGCTTCTTTGAGCATCATGCAAAGCTCCTGAGTGGTAAGAACAAAGTCAACATCCTGACCTGCCTCTGTTGTAAATTCCGGAAGAGCAGCCTCTGCCTTCTTTGCAGTGCACGGCATAATTGCAACGTTTACCGTTTGTCTTCCTTCTTCTTTATCTAAATCCTTGAAATATTCTTTAACAACAACGCCAAACATTTCCATCGGTGAACGGCAGGTTGAAACATTTTCAGCATATTCCGGATATTTTGTTTTAACAAACTGCATCCAACCCGGACAGCAAGAGGTAAAGAGTGGAAGCTTCTCACCTTTTTCAAGGCGTGCAATAAACTCGCGACTCTCCTCGGTTACTGTTAAGTCTGCACCAACTGTTGTGTCGTAAATTTCGTCAACACCCATTTTGCGAAGTGCAGCAACGAGCTTACCCATAACTTCAGTACCGGGTGCCTCTCCGAATTCCTCGCCGATTGCAACACGAACAGCAGGAGCAACCTGAACTATAACGCGCTTTTTCGGGTCATTGATTGCATTCCATACATCGTTGTTGTCGTTCTTAATTGTGAGCGCACCTGTCGGGCAAACGCTACGGCACTGACCGCAATTTACACAGTTGCTCTCGGCAAGAGGCTTGCCATAAGCCGGAACAACCTCGATTGATGCACCGCGATGTGCGATACAAATAGCACCAACGCCCTGAACCTCTTCGCACATACGCACGCACTCACCGCACATAATGCACTTGTTCGGGTCGCGAACGATTGACGGTGAAGAATTATCAATCGGTTTCTTTTTAGCACTCTTTTCAAAGCGCACATCACGTACGCCCATAGTGAGTGCAAGCTCCTGCAATTTACAACGGCTGCTCTTGATACATGTTGTACAGTCGCGGTCGTGATTTGCAAGCAAAAGCTCCAGAATATTTCTGCGATATTTGCGAAGACGCGGAGTATTTGTAAATACCACCATACCGTCGTAAGGAATGGTTGAGCAAGAAGTCATAATTCTGCCTCGCTCGTCCTCAACAATACACATACGGCACGCGCCATATGTTGAAAGCTCTGAGTGGTAGCAGAAGGTAGGAAGCTCAATACCTGCTGCGCGAATTACCTCAAGCAGGTTCTTCTCTTCGTCGAAAGCGGTTTTTATACCGTCAACAGTAACATAACCTTTCATATTCCTAACCTCCTATAACAGCACCAAACGGGCAACTTGCAACGCAAGCACCGCACTTGATACACTTATCTTCATCAATAACAAATGGTTCTTTAATTTTACCGGAAATTGCCTCAACCGGACAAGCCTTTGCGCACTTAGAACAACCCTTACATTTAGCCGGGTCAATATGAATCGGCGCGAGAGCCTTGCACACGCCTGCAGGGCAGCGTTTATCCCTGATATGTGCTTCGTATTCATTTCTGAAATACTTAATTGTTGATAATACCGGTTTTGCAGCAGATTTACCGAGACCGCAAAGTGAAGTAACACTGATTGTTTCACCAAGTTCTAAAAGAAGCTCAATATCGCCTTCTCGTCCCTCACCTGCAACAATGCGCTCTAAAATTTCGAGCATACGCTTTGTTCCCTCACGGCATGGGATACACTTACCGCAGGACTCGTTCTGAGTAAAGTTCATAAAGAAACGAGCGATTTCAACCATACAGGTGTCTTCATCAAGAACAACGAGACCACCAGATCCAATCATAGCACCCACGCTTGCGAGTGAATCAAAATCAAGCGGCATATCAAGGTATTCCTCAGGTAAGCAACCACCACTCGGACCGCCAATCTGAACCGCTTTGAACTTCTTGCCATTCTTAATGCCACCGCAGATGTCAAAAACAATCTCACGCATTGTTGTTCCCATCGGAACCTCAATGAGACCTGTTGTTTCAACATTACCGGTAACTGCAAAAGCCTTTGTTCCCGGGCTTTTCTCTGTTCCTATCTTGCGGAACCAATCGGCACCGTTGATTAATATATTCGGAACATTTGCAAATGTTTCAACGTTATTCAATACTGTCGGAAGAGCAAAAAGACCTGCCTCAACAGTACGCGGTGGCTTAACACGTGGCATTCCGCGCTCACCCTCGATTGAAGCAGTAAGAGCACTACCCTCACCGCAAACGAAAGCACCTGCGCCTTGGTTAACTTGAAGGTCAAACTTCTTGCCTGTTCCTAAAATATTGTCACCTAAAATTCCTGCCTCACGAGCTTCGTTAATAGCATTTTTAAGGCGTTCAACAGCAAGCGGATACTCTGCACGAACATAAACATAGCCAAATTCCGCACCAACCGCAATACCTGCGATCATCATACCTTCGATGATTCGATGCGGGTCACCCTCTAAAATGGAACGATCCATAAACGCACCCGGGTCACCCTCGTCACCGTTACAAACAACATACTTTGGGAAATTCGGCTGACGGAGAACTTGACTCCATTTTCTGCCTGCCGGATATCCGCCGCCACCACGGCCACGAAGCTCTGCATCTGTTACAATTTTACAAATTTCGTCACCTGATAACTCATCCAGAGCAAGTGCAAGTGCCGAATATCCGTCGCGCGCAATGTATTCAGCGAGAGAATTTACATCTGCCTCGCCACAGTTGCCGAGGGATATTCGCATCTGCTTTTCATAGAAAGGAATGTTGTGGTATTTATCAAATGTGCCGTTTGCATTCTTATAGAAAAGACGTTCAACCGGCTTTTTGCCGATAATTGTTTCGTTAACAATGTCCTCAACGTCATCAATAGTAACCTTTGTGTAAAGCCAATCCTGCGGCTTTATAACAACGATAGGACCATTTTCGCAGAAGCCATGGCACGCACTTTCATGCACACCTACACCGCCACATTCGTGAACATCAAGTGAAACGCACACATTAATGCCCTTTTCTTTTGCAAGGTCACGAATTTTTTCATAAATTTTAACTGAGCCGCCTGCAACACAACCTGTACCACCGCAGACGAGAACGCGCATCTCAAGAGAGTCAAGCGCTTCGTTATATTTAGTTTTAAGAGCTTTTAACTCATTTGTTGATGTTATTTTCATAGTTTTTGCCTCCGTTAAACTTCCTCTGCGCGAATCTTGTCAACAAGCTCGGTTGCGTATTCCGGCGTAACCTTCGAATGAACCGTGTCGTTAACCATCATAACCGGAGCAAGACCGCACGCACCAAGACAAGATACGGTTTCAAGTGTAAAGAGCATATCGTTTGATGTATGTTTTTTATCATCAAGACCAAGCTTTTCTCTGAGCGCATTCAAGATCGGAATTGAATGCTTAACATGGCAGGCTGTACCGTCGCAAATGCGAATTATATACTTGCCCTTCGGCTTAAGTGAAAAGTTCTCATAAAACGTTGCGATACTGTAAATTTTAGCCGGTGTCATATCAAGCTTTACTGATATATAATTTAGCACCTCTTCCGGCAAATAACGGAATTCCTTCTGAACATCCTGCAAAATCGCAATGATATTCTGTTTATTGCACGCATGTTCATTTATGATGCTGTCAACTACTTTAAAATTAACCTCGCTCATACCTTTCTCCTTCCATTTTGACACAATTTATCTATGTTAACATTGTATAATATTTAACAAAGTTAGTCAAGGTGAAATATTAACCGATATTTCCACAAAAATATAGTAAAAATTATTCACTTTAACATTAAAGTTAGGAGTGACAAGGTAATACTCCTTGTCACTCCTGTTTTTTAGTTTATTTAATTTTATTCTCGTGCTTCCACTCAATATATTCGTCATAAGTGCAGCTTCTGTCGATTACACCATCTGGGGTAATTTCAATAATTCTGTTTGCTATAGTATTTATAAATTCATGGTCATGTGATGTAAAAATAACATTTCCTTTAAAGTCGCAAAGACCGTTATTTACTGCGGTTATTGATTCCAGATCAAGGTGGTTTGTTGGCTGATCCAGCACTAAAATATTAGCTCCGAACATCATCATTCGGGAAAGCATACAGCGCACACGCTCACCGCCCGACAACACATTTACAGGCTTGAATACTTCCTCACCCGAGAATAACATTCTGCCTAAAAATCCGCGAAGATAAGTTTCCGTCTGATCTTTTGAGTACTGACGCATCCAATCAAGAATAGATAAATCGCAGTCGTCAAAAAATTCGCCGTTGTCCTTTGGGAAATATGACTGCGACGTGCTTATTCCCCACTTAAATGTGCCGGAATCAGCATTAATTTTTTCTTCTAAAATCTTGAAAAGTGCGGTTACAGAGCGCTCGTTTTCAGCTAAAATTGCAACCTTGTCGCCACGATTTAAAATAAATGATACGTTATTTAAAAGCTGCTCGCCATCCTCAGAATAGCAAATATCACTAACCGTAAGAAGGTCACGACCCGCTTCACGGTCCATTTCAAATCCGACAAACGGATAACGTCTGCTTGATGCCGGAAGCTCTTCAATTGTCATTTTATCAAGTAATTTTCTGCGTGAAGTTGCCTGACGCGATTTAGATTTATTTGCGGAAAAGCGACGAATAAATTCCTCAAGCTCGCGAATTTTATCCTCAGCTTTTTTGTTCTGTTGCTTAATCATTCTCTGAATGAGCTGGCTTGAATCATACCAGAACTCGTAGTTACCGACATACATTTTAATTTTATTATAATCGATATCAACTATATGAGTGCACACGGTGTTCAAAAAGTGTCTGTCATGCGATACAACTATAACGGTTCCCGGATATTCCATAAGAAAATCCTCAAGCCACTTTACCGCTAAAACATCCAAATGGTTTGTCGGCTCGTCGAGCAAGATAATATCCGGCTCACCAAAAAGCGCCTGAGCAAGCAAAATTTTCACCTTTTCATTGCCGGTAAGCGTTGACATTTCACTGTATAAAATTGATTCCTCAAGACCCAAGCCTTGAACAAGGCGTGATGCATCGCTCTCCGCTTCCCAGCCGTTTAACTCAGCAAATTGCGCCTCAAGCTCAGATACACGAATTCCATCTTCATCGTTGAAATCAGGCTTTTCGTAGAGTGCATCTTTTTCTTTCATAATGTCATAAAGTACACGATTGCCCATAATAATCGTGTCGAGCACGGTAAATTCATCAAAAGCGAAGTGATCTTGTTTAAGTGTTGACATACGCACCTCGGCAGGAATTATTACTTCACCACTTGTCGGCTCCAGTACACCTGATAAAATCTTCAAAAACGTAGATTTTCCCGCGCCGTTTGCGCCGATAACGCCGTAGCAATTGCCCGGCGTGAATTTAAGTTCAACATCTTTAAATAAATCTGTTCCGTCAAAATTAAGACTTACATTTGATACTGTAATCATAGTTTCTCCTTATATGTTTGGTAGTTGCCAGTCAATCGGCGCATCTCCCATACTTTCAAGTAATGCGTTTATTTTAGAAAAATGCTTGCAGCCGAAAAATCCTCGGCTTGCAGAAAGTGGACTCGGATGTGGTGCACGAAGAACCATATGCGACATATTATCACAAAGAGACTCCTTGCTTAGCGCATTTCTGCCCCAAAGAACAAATATAAGTGGTTTCTCCCGCTTATTCAAAAGCTCTATAATCCTGTCGGTAAATTTTTCCCAGCCTTTGTTAGCGTGCGAATTTGCCTCGCCCTCACGCACGGTTAGCGCTGTGTTGAGCAGGAGAACTCCCTGTTTCGCCCACGGAACAAGATACCCGTTATTCGGAATTTCAGCTCCAAGATCTGCTTTTAATTCTTTAAACATATTAACAAGAGACGGTGGCGGTGCAATTCCCGGTTGCACGGAAAAAGCAAGCCCATGCGCCTGGCCTTCCCCGTGATATGGGTCCTGTCCTAAAATAACAACCTTAACATCGGAATATGATGTTAATTTCAGCGCATTAAATATATCCTCGCGCGGAGGATACACCGTGTGATTTGCATATTCCTCTTTTAAAAACTCAGACAGAGCTTTAAAATAATCCTTATCAAACTCTTCTGCTAAAAGCGCATCCCATTCATTTCCCAAAAGCATTTAAATCACCCCTAAAAAAGAAAACGGTAGGGAACAAAAAGTTCCATACCGTTTTAAATGCAAAGCTTACTTGTCGTTAGACAGATTAAACTTCTTATTGAAGCGATCGACGCGACCACCAGTATCAACAAGCTTCTGCTTGCCGGTGAAAAACGGATGGCATTTTGAGCATACATCGATACGCAGGTTCTCCTTGGTAGAACCGGTCTCTATAACTTCACCGCATGCACAGACGATCTTGGTCTGTTCATACTTCGGATGAATTCCTTCCTTCATTACATTTCACCTCTTTCGAGCAATAAATCTACATAGTATATAGATAATACCACAACTTTCA
>JAZNOR010000058.1:0-5829 GCA_045589235.1 Eubacteriales bacterium
TAGCTGCAAAGCTTATGGGGAAAGAAATTGAAACCATGGGCGAGGGAGTTTTTGCTTTACATGCAAATACGACAGGCGGCAGAATTCGTTTTGTTACCGACAGCCCGTATGTCGCAATTTCTGCGCATCTTGATAACATAATAAAAGCTCCGCATTGTGCGCTTTCGGGTATGGGCGGCTTTGATATGTATGTCGATGGTGTTTATTTCCAAAGCTTTATTCCGCCAATGAGTGTTGAAGACGTTTTTGAGAACTATAAGACCTTTGGTGAAGATAAAATGCGAGAAATCTTAATTAACTTCCCGACATATACTGATGTTAAATCATTACATATCGGCTTAGCTAAGAGTGCAACTGTATTGCCTCCAAAACCGTATAAAACCGAAGTTCCCGTTGTCTACTATGGATCTTCCGTAACTCAGGGAGGATGCGCATCACGACCGGGTATGACCTATCAGGGAATTATTTCACGCCGTTTTGACTGTGATTTTATTAACCTCGGTTTCTCGGGAAGTGCCAAGGGCGAAAAGGCAATGGCTGAATATATAGCGTCTCTTGATATGTCTGTTTTCGTTTGCGATTATGATTACAATGCAACTTCTGTTGAATGGCTTGAAAAAACTCACGAGCGTATGTTTAAAATCGTTCGCGAAAAGCACCCGAATATTCCGATAATCATTATGTCGAGACCAAAATATCCGCTTGGTGATATAGAAAAAGCGCGTGTTGCAGTTGTTAAAAGAACTTATGACAATGCAATTGCAGCGGGGGATAAGAACGTGTATTATCTCTCGGGTAAAGAGCTTATGGCGCTTTGCGGTACCGAAGGTACGGTTGACGGATGTCATCCAACGGATTTTGGTTTTGCATCAATGGCAAAGGCTATTGGCGATTTAATTGAGGAAAATGGAATTTTATGAGGTGAAATATGATTACTAATTATCACACCCATTCTACATATACCGATGGCAAAAACACTCTTGAGGAAATGATTTTAGCCGCAATTGAGAGAGGTTTTTCAGCAATTGGTATTTCAGACCACGGGTATACTGATTTTGATCTTCGATATTGCATTAAAGATACTGAAGGGTATTTAAAAGAATTAAGAGCACTTAAAGAAAAGTATAAAAAGGATATTCAGGTTTATGTCGGTATGGAAGAAGATGGCTTCTGTCCGGTAAATCGTGCGGATTTTGATTATATTTTAGGCTCTGAACATTATGTTAAAATTAACGGGAAATATTACGGTGTAGATGAAGACCCGGAAAATATCAAAACCTTTCTTGATATGCTTGGCGGTGATGTTTTGGCATATGCAAAATGCTATTATGAGCCGTTTTGCGAATACATAAAGGCGAGAAAACCTGACATTATCGGTCATTTTGACCTTATTACAAAGTTTGACGAAATGGATAAATCCATATTTTTTGAAAATAATGAGTATATGAAATTAAGTCAGTTTTATTTAAAGGAAGCGCTTAAGGCAGACTCAATTTTCGAGGTTAATACCGGTGCAATTTCACGCAAATGCCGCACGACTCCATATCCGCACGCAGAGCTTTTGCACACAATTCTAAAAGAGGGCGGTAAGGTAACAATTTGCTCTGACTCACACGAGGTTGGAACAATTGATTGCAGCTTTGGTGAAGTAAGAGCAATGCTTTCCGATATCGGCTTTGAATATACTTATGTGTTATTCGATAATGAATTTAAGAAAGACTTTTTGTAAAATAGTGAAGTTTAACAAAAAAGTTGGTGAGTCATAAAAATGTCTTGCCAACTTTGTTTTTTTATGTTATAAATTTAAGTGTATAAGAAGAAAGAAAAAGAAGAAAGAAGAAATTTGCAAAGGAGGCAAATTATGAACGAAACAATTTTTTTCAGTATCCTCTCGTTAATCGGAGGACTGGCGCTGTTCCTCTATGGTATGGACCTTATGGGGGACGGGCTCAAAAAGCTTGCAGGCGGTAAGCTTGAATCAGTACTTGCGCGACTTACTTCTACTCGTTTAAAGGGCTTTTTACTTGGATTTGCAGTAACAGCAATCATCCAGTCATCATCGGCAACAACCGTTATGCTTGTGGGCTTTGTTAACTCAGGCATTATGAAGCTTGGGCAGACAATCAGTGTTATTATGGGTGCAAATGTTGGTACTACAGTTACCGCGTGGCTCCTCAGTACAACGCAGATTGATGGCGGAACTCAGTTTTTCTTAAATCTTTTAAAACCAAGCTCATTCACTCCGATTCTCGCAACTGTAGGTTTCCTTATGGGCACAATGGGTAAAGAAGACAAGACAAAAAATCTCGGAACAATCTTTGTTGGCTTTGCTATTTTGATGTTCGGTATGGACGCAATGAGTGGTGCGGTTGAGTTTTTAAAGGACAACGAAGGCTTTAAGAATATGCTTTTAGCTTTCTCAAACCCGATTTTAGGCATCGTTGTTGGTACTATCTTTACAGCAGTTATTCAATCATCATCTGCATCTGTTGGTGTGCTTCAGGCGCTTTCGATGACCTGTGCAATTCCGTTTTCAACTGCTATTCCGGTTATTTTAGGTCAGAACATAGGTACAACTATCACGCCGATTCTCTCATCACTCAGCGGTAATACAGACTCGAAGCGAGTTGCGCTTACTTGTCTTTATGTCAAGATGGTTGGTGTTATAGTTGTAACCGCAGTGTTCTATTTAATCCATAACTTTATATTTAAGTTTGCGTTTATGGACGCAAACGTTTCTCCGCTTACAATTGCTATAGTGCACACCATATTTAATATAATTTCAACAGTTATCTTACTTCCGTTCTGCTCAGCCTTTGAAAAGCTTGCAATTAAGACTGTCAAGAGTAAGAAAGAGGAGCAGGAGCGAGATGTATTCGCTACTCTAGATGAGCGATTCCTTGATATGCCGTCATTTGCGGTTGAGAAGTGTAAAGAGCTTGTCATTGATATGGCAAACATAGCAAATGATACCTTCAAGAAGGCGACAGTTCTTATGAAAGAATATGATGCCGATCTATTCAATGAAGTTAAAGAGCTCGAAGGATTAGTCGATAAATACGAAGATAAAACAAGCACATACTTAATTAAGATCGCGGCAGCAAAAATGTCATCAAAAGACAGTAAGGTTGTAACTGAGCTTTTACATTGCATAGGCGACATTGAGCGAATCTCAGACCATGCGCTTAACATTGCTGAAACTGCAAAAGAAATACACACAAAGAAAATTGACTTCTCAGATGAAGCAAAGCAGGATATTGCAATCATTACCGATGCTGTATCTGAAATACTCGACCTTGCAATTTCGGCACTGACAACCGACGATCTTGAAGTTGCAAAGAGTGTTGAGCCGCTTGAACAGGTTATTGACAGACTTAACAGAAAGATTAAAAACGGTCATGTTTCGCGTCTTCGTCAGGGAGACTGCACTATGGAACTTGGATTTATTCTCTCTGACCTCTTAACAAATTATGAGAGAATTTCCGACCACTGTTCAAATATTGCAGTTTGCTTTATTGAAATTACAAACGACTCATTTGAAACACACGAGTACTTAAGTCAGCTTAAGTCCGGTGAACAGTCTGAATTTAGTGAAATGTATGAAAGCTATAAGCAAAAGTATTATATTGAGTAATAAAAAGAGGCCACAAGGCCTCTTTTTATTTTAAATTTATATTGCTAAATACAAGTAAAAGTGATAGAATAATTTACACGAATACTCTTAAAGGGGAGAAAACTTTGAATATTATTGTTGTTGGCTGTGGCAAGGTCGGAACAACGCTCGTTAAGGAGCTTGTTGCAGAAAATCACAGCATAGTTGTCATAGATACAGATTTAGAAAAGCTTGATGAAATAGGCAATATGACGGATGTTATGTGCATTCATGGCCACGGCGAGGATGTTGCGGTACTTACCGAGGCTGAGGTTTCAAATTGTGATCTTCTCATCACTATGATGAAGTCTGATGAACTCAACCTTCTCACTTGTCTTATTGCAAAGCGTTTGGGAGCTAAAAACACAATTGCACGCGTGCGAAATCCGATTTATGCAGATGCCATAAATATAATTAAAGACGATTTGGGTCTTAGTCTTCATATTAATCCTGAACGCGCTGCTGCGCGCGAAATTTCTCGTCTTATCCGTTTCCCTAGTGCTATAAAGGTTGAAACCTTTGCCAAGGGGCGAGTTGAGATTATGAAATATGAAATTCCGGAAGGCTCTGAACTCAATGAGCTACGCATAAATCAGCTTCGCCCGAAGCTTAAAACAACTGTTTTTATATGCGCGGTTGAGCGTGGAAACGATGTTTTTGTTCCTACCGGTGATTTCATTCTACGTAAAGGTGATATTATTTCTTTTGTTGCGCCAATCCGCGTTGCCAATGAGTTCTTTACCAAAGTAGGTGCGATTTCTGCTAAAATCAAGGATATTATGATTATTGGTGGGGGCAGACTCACGTATTATCTTACAAAAATGCTTATTGAATCCGGCCATAATGTTAAGATAATTGAGATAGATAAAGAGCGTTGCGAAGAATTAAGCGAACTTTTGCCTGAGGCAATGATTATTCATGGCGACGGTACAAATAACCACCTTCTCCACGAGGAATGCATTGAAAATGCTGATGCGGTACTAAGTCTTACAGGTGTTGATGAGCAAAATGTACTTATGTCGCTTTATGCCTATCAGCAGGTTCCGGAGGCTAAAATTATAACTAAAATCAAACACTTTGACTTTGATGACGTTTTAAAGGGAATGCCAATCGGAAGTATAGTTTATCCTAAAAACATTACTGCAGACAGAATTTTGCAGTACGTAAGAGTAATGCAGAATTCTTGGAACGCGAGCATGGAGTCACTTCATAGAATTGTTGATGACAGGGTAGAGGCGCTTGAATTTCGTATTCGTCAGGAATCGGATGTTACCGGAATTCCGTTTATCGACTTAAATATACGAAAAGGAACACTTGTTGCTTGTATTACAAGAAACGGAAATACATTTACACCAACCGGTAAAGATTCAATTCAGCTTGGCGACACTGTAATTGTTGTTACAACACATAAGGGTATAAGCAATATTGAGCAGATACTTGACGATGAAACGGAGATATAAATGAACACTAAGATAGTTTTTAAATTAAACGGATACATACTGCTCTTTGATGCAATAGCTATGCTTTTGCCATTAATGGTTGCATTATATTATGGAGAAAGTGTAGGCTTAGCGTTTCTTCCTGCTATTGGAATAAGCATTGCCATAGGAGTTCCGCTTATTTTATTGAAGCCAAAGCACAAATCTCTTTTTGCCCGAGAAGGACTTGCAACCGTTGCTATAGCTTGGATAATAATGAGTATTATAGGAGCGCTTCCATTTTTCTTTTCAAGAGAAATACCAAATTTAGTTGATGCTATTTTTGAAACAGCATCCGGTTTCACAACTACAGGTGCAACGATTTTACGAGATGTGGAAGCTTTAAGTCGTTGTATGCTTTTTTGGCGCAGCTTTACACACTGGATTGGCGGTATGGGTGTGCTTATGTTTGTTATGGCGCTTGCTCCGCTTGCAGGCGGCAACAATATGCAGCTTATTCGTGCAGAATCACCGGGTCCGCAGGTTGAAAAAATTCTGCCAAAATCAAGTATGAACTCATTGCTTTTATATGGAATATATATTGGACTTACAATTTTGCAAATTGTTTTTTTGCTTATATGCAAAATGCCCCTTTTTGATGCGGTAACAACTGCATTTGGTACAGCAGGTACAGGTGGATTTGGCATTAAAAACACAAGTTTGGGTGAATATAATGCGCATATTCAAACTGTTGTTTCT
>JAZNOR010000059.1:0-18955 GCA_045589235.1 Eubacteriales bacterium
GTTCGCGAAATAATCGGTGCAGATTCACTTGATTATCTGCGTATTGAAGATTTACCGGAAACTGTTGAAGGTCTTAAAGTTGGCTTCTGCCACGCGTGCTTTACAGGAGACTATGCAATCGACGTTCCGGATAGCTTAAATGAAATAGAATTTGAGGGGAGTGCAGCTAACAATGAAAGATAGCAGAAGTGAAAGTTACAAGAAGGCGGGCGTTGACGTAACAGCAGGTTACAAGGCGGTCGAGCTCATTAAATCCCACGTTGAGAGCACATATAATAGTGGAGTTTTAAGTGGCATCGGTGGTTTTGGTGGTCTTTATGCGCCGGATATTTCAGGTATGAAGCGCCCGGTATTTGTATCAGGCACAGACGGTGTCGGCACAAAGCTTAACCTTGCATTTATTTTGGATAAGCACGACACAATCGGTATAGACTGTGTTGCAATGTGTGTTAACGACATTGCATGCTCAGGTGCAACACCGCTTTTCTTCCTTGATTATTTGGCACTGGGAAAGAATATTCCGGAGCTTGTTGAAAAAATCGTATCAGGTATTGCAGAGGGTTGCCGTCAGTCAGGCGCTGCTCTTATCGGCGGTGAAACCGCTGAGATGCCGGGCTTCTATCCGGTAGGTGAGTATGACGTTGCCGGCTTCTCTGTCGGCATGGTTGACTTTGACGATGTTATCGACGGTAAGAATATCAAAGCGGGCGATGTATTACTTGGTGTTGCTTCAAGCGGCTTACATTCAAATGGTTACTCTCTCGTTCGTCACACATTTGAAATGAAGAGAAGCGTTCTTGAACAGCATATTGACGAGCTTGGTTGCACTTTGGGTGAAGAGCTTTTACGTCCGACAAGAATTTACGTTAAATCACTCAATACATTAACAAAACAAGTTAAGGTAAAGGGTATTTCAAATATTACAGGCGGCGGATTTTACGAGAACATTCCGCGTATGCTTCACGAGGGTGTACGCGCAAAGATTGATACAAAAGCATATATCGTGCCTCCGATTTTTGGTCTCCTTCAGAAGACCGGCGATATCCCGACACGTGATATGTATAATACCTTCAATATGGGTATCTCACTCGTTCTTGCAGTTGATAAGAACGATGCAGACAAGGCAATGACAATTCTCCGTGACTGCGGTGAGCAGGTTTGCGTTTTAGGCGAGGTTATAAGCGGCGAGAAGGGTATCGAGTTATGCTAAGGGTAGCAATTTTGGTATCCGGCGGCGGCTCGAATTTGCAGGCGATAATAGATGCAAAAGCAAAAGGTGAAATTCCAAACGGTGAGCTATGCGCTGTAATTTCATCAAATGACGATGCCTATGCACTCACTCGTGCAAAAAATGCTAATATTCCTACATATATCCTTCCCAAAAAAGATTACCCGTCAAGAGAAGAGTATACAGAGGCGATATTAAATACATTAGCTGAAGTTAAAGCAGACTTAATCGTACTCGCGGGCTTTATGTATATCCTTTCACCTGAATTTTGCAAAAAATATGAAAATCGCGTGCTAAATGTGCATCCGTCACTTATTCCGAGCTTTTGTGGCGACGGTTTTTATGGACTTCGTGTTCATCGCGCAGCACTTGATTACGGTGTTAAATTAACCGGTGCAACAGTTCATTTCGTAAGTGAAATAACGGATGGCGGTCCGATTATTATGCAAAAAAGTGCTCCGATTTTAGAGGGAGATACACCTGAAACTTTGCAGCACAGAGTTATGGAGCAGTGCGAGTGGCAGATTCTGCCACGTGCCCTTAGCCTGTGTTGTGACGGTAAGGTTTCCGTAGTAGACGGCAAAGTTGTAATTTCAGAATAATTTTGGAGGTTTTAAGATATGAAAAGAAGAGCAATTCTCAGCGTTTCTGATAAAACAGGAATCGTTGACTTCGCAAAAGGACTTGAGAAACACGGTTTTGAAATAGTTTCAACCGGCGGTACTGCTAAAGCGCTCCGTGAGGCAGGCATTAAAGTTACAGGTATTTCTGAGGTAACAGGCTTTCCGGAATGTTTAGACGGTCGCGTTAAGACAATGCATCCGCTTGTCCATGCAGGTATTCTTGCAATGCGCGACAATCCTGAGCATATGAAGCAGGTTGAAAATTTAGGTGTCACTTTAGTTGACGTTGTTGCAATTAACTTGTATCCGTTTAAGGCAACTATCTTAAAAGAGGGCACAAAGTTTGAAGAAGCTATCGAGAATATTGACATCGGTGGTCCTACAATGATTCGTGCAGCTGCTAAGAACTGGCAGGATGTTTCCGTTGTAGTTGACCCGGCAGACTATTCTAAGGTGCTTGATGAGTTAGAAAATGGCGGCGTTACTTTAGATACAAAGCGTCATTTAGCTTATAAGGTATTTGAGCATACCGCAAGCTACGACTCCTTAATTTCAAATTACCTCCGCGACCAGTTAGGCCTCGGTTTACCTGATGTTTACACCCCGACCTTCGAGAAAGCTCAGGATTTACGTTATGGCGAGAATCCGCATCAGGAAGCTGTTTTCTATAAGGAAATCGGTCACTTTGAGGGAACTCTTGCCGCTGCAAAACAGCTCCACGGCAAGGAGTTATCATACAATAACATCAACGATGCAAACGGCGCTCTCGACCTTGTTAAGGAATTTGACGTTCCGTGTGCAGTTGCTGTTAAGCACGCAAATCCGTGCGGAGTAGGTATCGGTGATAACATTTACGATGCTTATATCAGAGCATACGAAGCTGACCCGGTATCAATTTTTGGCGGTATCGTAGCGCTCAACCGCGAGTGTGATGCTAAGACTGCTGAAGAACTCGCTAAAATCTTCCTTGAAATCATCATCGCACCGAGCTTTACCGCCGATGCACTTGAAATTTTAACTAAGAAGAAGAACATTCGTCTCCTTGAGCTTCCGGCAGTATCACAGAAAAATACTCCGAAGATGTATGACTATAAGAAGGTCGCAGGCGGACTTTTAGTTCAGAACTTAAACTGCGAGCTTTACAACGAAGAAAACTTCAAGGTTGTAACAAAGAGAGCTCCGACAGCTGAAGAGCTTGAAACAATGAAGTTTGGTATGACGGTTGTTAAGCACACAAAGTCTAACGGTATCGTTTTAGTTAAAGATAATGCAACCGTTGGCGTAGGCCCCGGTCAGACTAACCGCATCACAGCGCTTGAGCTTGCTATCAAGTATGCAGGTGATAAGGCTAAGGGCTCAGTTATGGCATCCGATGCATTCTTCCCGTTTGATGACTGCGTTAAAGCGGCTCACGAGGCAGGAATTACTGCAATCATCCAGCCGGGCGGCTCAGTTCGTGATGAGGATAGCATCAAAGCTTGTGATGAGTACGGAATTGCAATGGTATTCACCGGTACACGTCACTTCAAGCACTAATTGGGAGATTTAATATGAAGATACTAATTGTCGGCGGTGGCGGCCGTGAGCACGCTATCGCTTGGAAAATAGCGCAGAATCCGAATGTTGAAAAAATATGGTGCGCTCCGGGCAACGGCGGTATCGCAAATATTGCCGAGTGCGTTCCGATTAAGGCAACGGATGTTGACGCTATGGTTAAATTCGCAAAGGAAAATAAACCTGACCTCGTTATGGTAGCACCGGATGACCCGCTTGTTTTAGGTATGGTTGATGCGCTCGAAAAAGAGGGAATTCGTGCATTCGGACCATATGCGAATGCCGCGATAATTGAGGGTAGCAAGAGCTTTGCAAAGGAGCTTATGATTAACTGCAATGTTCCGACTGCGAAGTACGCTGTATTTACCGATGCAGATGAAGCAATCGCTTATGTTAAGAAAAACGGCGCTCCGATTGTAATTAAGGCAGACGGTTTGGCACTCGGTAAGGGTGTTACCGTTGCGATGGATGAAGAAACTGCAATCCAGGCAATTAAAGATGCAATTTTAGATAAAGCTTTTGGCGATGCAGGTGCTCGTGTTGTAATTGAGGAATATTTAGAGGGACCTGAAGTTTCTGTCCTTTGCTTTACCGACGGTAAGAATATTTCTCCGATGCCGTCAGCACAGGATCACAAGAGAGCTTATGACCACGATGAAGGTCCGAATACCGGCGGTATGGGCGCTTTCTCACCGAGCAGAATTTATGATGAAGCTCTCGCCAAAGAATGTATGGAAAAAATCTTCCGTCCGACGATTGACGGTATGGCAAAGATGGGAAGACCGTTTAAGGGTGTGTTATACTTCGGTCTTATGATTACGAAAGATGGCCCGAAGGTAATTGAGTATAACGCTCGCTTCGGTGATCCCGAAACTCAAGCAGTTCTTCCGCGTTTAAAGACTGACTTGGTCGACATTATGAATGCTATTATCGATGAACGCCTTAACGAAATTAACATCGAGTGGCGCGATGAAGCAGCTTGCTGCGTAGTTCTTGCAAGTGGCGGATATCCGAAGAGTTACCAGAGTGGCTATACCATTACCGGCGTTCAGGATGCAGAAGCTATGGATAATGTTACCGTGTTCCACGCAGGAACTAAACTTGCTGATTGCTGTGGAATGTTAAAAACCGCAGGCGGTCGAGTTCTTGGTGTCACCGGTATGGGCGCAACTCTTGACGATGCAATCAAAACTGCATATGCGGCAACCGAGAAAATTGATTTTAAAGATCTTCACAAACGCCGCGACATAGGAATTAAATAATAAGAACCCCACCCAACAACGCAATCGAAGATTGCTGTTGGGTACCCGGGAACCTTGTTGTTTGCACAATAAAAAAGCCTTGGTTTTAAACCAAGGCTTTTTTCTATTTCGCATATTTTCTTAGAATTCTTAAATTTTCTGCTACAATTGTATCGTCTGTATTGTCCTTTAACTTGTTAACATTTGCATAAAGGAATATTTCAATTTCATAACCACCGCGTATCAATTGGTCCTGAGTTGGCAGGTAATAGTTTGCACCGTTTGTATTTGATAAGCTTAAGGTGTGCTCAAACGGACTGTATTGTTTTAACCTTAGCGGTATTTCAGAAAACATTTCAAACGGGAAGGGAACAAACACAACATTGTTAAATACAAAAAGTATCTGGTTTATCAACATATGAGTTTCGAATTCCTCGTTATTTTCGTACATTCTTATGGTTTCCTTGAGCGTTGCGTGTTCTCTGTGCTCAACACCTATTAGATTTTCTTTATTATCAAGTTCATTAAATCTCGCTCTTGCTTCCTCAAGAGTTAGAACACTTCTGTATGGCAATATAATAGAATCTTTTATTATATCAAGCGAAACATCACGATATTCTTTGATTTCTCGGTATGCACGCATCGCATCTATTGCAGATAACATACCAAGCTCTTCCATATAAGACATTTCTTCGTCAATAAGTTCATTTTCTACATTGTAGTCATTATCGCCGACAGTTCGGAAATTAGAAAGTCGCGGACCTGCATCACCCTCTGCACCATTGAAGAAAACGGTCATAGCACCGGTTTCTTTTTTCATTATATAGCATATAGATATATGTTTATATTTGCATTTCTGTCACGTACAAGGCAAATCACGAATATCATTGCGGCAAGACCGCAAAGATTTCCGCATTTCAGCAAGTCTGCAAACCACAGAGCAAGTATTACACCGAAAACAAACAGTGCCATATCAACGAGTATGTACACGATTCCTTCACCTGCATATGCGCCGTAGGAAACACTTATAGGTAATGCACATAACCCCAAAGTGATACCTATAAATGTTGCTTTAATACGCCACCATCCGAATTGTTTCGTTTTTTCTGCAGTCGGTCGCATTTCACCGATTGAGTAGATGTATCCAAAAAGCGGATGCATTTCAAATTGTGGAAAGGGAATGCGCACAAGCTGCCATATTAAAAAAGATAATACTACGGCTATTGCGCTTTTAATTTTTCGCATTCCTATGCGTGGTATGTTTTCAAATTTCATTATGCAAAATCCTTCCGCTAAAAGTATACACATTATTATTTTATTTTACTTTGTTTTTTTGTCAAGTTATGCAATGAAATAAATTAGCGGCTGGCAAAAGCCGACCGCTAATTTTTAGTCAGCATAGAAATTGAGAAGCATTTCGATAAGTCTTCCGTTAGCGGAAGCATTCGGTGACCACGGAATAAAATACGGATTATCCTCATGGAATCGCTCAATCATATAGAGCTCATCGGTCATTGCATAACTAATTGCATCGCGGATGATTTCCTCGCATTTATCTTTTTTATTATGACGTAAATAATAGCGGAAAATGCCAATCTCCGTGCAGCACACATACCAGACAACGCACTTGCCAACGGCATTAAAGCTGTGCTTTAATGAGCCTCTCGGTCCGATACCGCCAAGCATTCTGTTATACATACCGCCGATTTGACCGCCGCGTCTTCTGCGATATGTGTTGTATCTTTCAAATGTATCAACATCAACATCGAGTATGTTCATAAGAGAATATGTTCCGGGATTAAATAAAAAGGTTTTTTCAAATTTCTCATTGTCACCGATTGGAGCATAGTAGCCGCGTAATTCATCAGAACCTGCATTTTCTTCCATTCTAAGATCCCAGTATTTCTGAACAACGGAAACATAGTCGTTAACTTCAGCTTCAACCTCAGCGGTGATTGGTGCATCAAATTGCTTGCAGGCTTTTAAAAATTCACGAAGAGAGGTAATGTTACTGCAGTCGGTCATACCCCAATTCTGGAAAATAAGCTCATCATCACAGCTTGAAAGAGGAGGGAACAGGCCGGAAACGAGTTTTTCTCCGTCAGCAACTGAACTTGCGCGCTTATCGCGAATCCACTCAAATGATTTAACCGCCTTGTCATAATATTTATAAAAATAATCCTTTCCGCGTACCATGGCATAGTCGGAGAAGCTATATAACACATTACCTGTCTGCATAGCCCACCAGATACCAAACGGAACAACCTCACCGGTCTCTGTCCAGAAAACGTTGAAGTATGTATCAATTGCATCATCAATATATTCTCTAAAATCGCCAATACGCGCAAGTGGCGGGAAGACTGCGTTAGCTTCACCCGTCCATATCTGTCTCTGCAGACCGCCCTGACGGGAGAGAAGGTAATTGTTACCCTTAGAATAGCAGAACATCTGTAGAATGTGAACAACTAAGTTTTTAATGAGTTTTACCTGTTCCGGATTGCTTGCGATTTTTGCAGGTAATTTATTGATTCGGGAAAGCTCCTTTTCCCATAAATCCACAACTTTAGCGCATTCTGTATCATAATCACCAAAGTTAAAGTCACCAATGTTATATGCAAAAATTGCGGAAACGCTCTCGTTTGGCGCGAGATTTACATCAGCAAATGCAAAGCCTGTGCTCTCGTCTAATTTAAAGCTTAAATCACCGCAGGTTTTAATCGTTCGCTCACCATCGCTGAATGTCGTACCGTTCTGCTTCCAGGTAGTGGGAATATCCATCCAGTAATCTAATTTCGGTGCATAAATACCGTAGTTATCAGGCGAGTCGAAAAGAAGCTGCTTTTCCTGCGCTGTGCGAAGAACAAAACCGAACTTATCACTTATCGCAGAATCTGACTTGTTGGTCAGTGTTAATTTAATATAACCTGTGCAAAGTCGCTCAAATGTAGCAAAGGTTTCAAGCTCTACCTTAAGATTTCCGACACTGTTAACTAAACCGTGAACGGGGATACCGTCAGGCTGCATAACATATTCTGCATCTCTGAAATCAAGTTGATCACCGTCGCCGTCAACAAACCAGATTGCTGATGAGGTTTGTGCTAAATAATCGGTGATTGGATTATCATTTTCTCCGAAACAGAATTTACCTTCGCGCCAGAATGTATAAAGACGCTCAGATCTCGGCGGCTGAACATAAAGGCGCGTTGTGCACGCTCTTTTCCATTTTCTACTCATTTTTGTAGCCTCCTTTAAGGTTTGGATAAATTATAAAACTAAGCCTTAAAAAAGTAAATGTACTAAACTGAAAAAGATGGACAAAAATGACATAAAAAAAGCCACTCATCAGAGTGGCTTTCAAAATTTAACCCATATTTAATTCCAGTGTTCTTCCGCCTAAAATGTGGAAGTGGAGGTGGTGTACGGTCTGACCTGCAGCTTCACCGCAGTTTGAAACTACGCGATAGCCAGCCTCTTCCAAACCAAGCTCGCGAGCAACCTTTGCAATCGCCGTGAAAACCTTTGCAACAGCATCGCAGTTTGTTTCATCAATTCCTGCAACCGAGGGAATGTGCTGTTTTGGAATAACGAGTACGTGAACAGGAGCCTGCGGATTTATGTCGTGGAATGCTAAAACGAAGTCATCTTCATAAACTTTATTTGACGGGATTTCACCCGCGATTATTTTACAAAAAAGACAGTCCATAATAATTCTCCTTACTTTTCAGAAACTAAAGCGATTACGCGTTCAAACGCTTCCTGGAGCTTTGAAACATCGCTTCCGCCAGCCATTGCGCTATCGGGCTTGCCGCCACCCTTACCGCCACAGATTGTTGCAACCTCGCGAACAAGATCGCCTGCCTTGATGCCCTTTGCAACTGCTGCCTTACCGCAGCTTGTAACGAAGACAATCTTTCCGTCATTAACGCCTGCAAGTACCGCAACAACATTTTCATCTTCAGCGCGGAGCTGGTCACCAATGGTGCGGAGTGCATCACCTGCAGCACCTTCCATTGTTGATGTGATAACTTTAATACCGTTTACGTCAACAGCATTGTCGGCAAGTGATTTTGCATCTCCGAGCGCAATCTTTTCGCGAAGAGCAGAAATTTCATTCTTTAAGCTCTTAACCTCATTTGCAATCTGATTTGCCTTTGAAACAAGCTCGTTCGGAGCAGTTTTGAGAATTTCAGAAAGCTCAAGTAAAGTAGCATTTGTTTCATTCATCTTGCTGAGAACTGCATTACCGCAAATTGCTTCAACACGGCGAACACCTGCTGCAACGGATGTTTCAGCAGTGATTTTGAAAAGACCTGCTTTTGCAGTATTGTCAAGGTGAGTACCGCCACAGAGCTCAATTGAATAATCGCCCATCTTAACAACGCGGACAATATCACCGTACTTTTCACCAAAGAGAGCCATAGCACCGAGCTTCTTTGCCTCGTCAATCGGCATTTCCTTGGTATCAATTTCATAACCCTGCATAATAGCAGAATTTACTGTAGCTTCAACGAGAGCAATCTCTTCAGCAGTAAGAGCTGAGAAATGAGTGAAGTCAAAGCGGATTGTATCCGGAGTAACATAGCTTCCTGCCTGCTCAACGTGAGCACCGAGATGAGTGCGGAGAGCTTTCTGTAAAAGGTGAGTAGCAGAGTGGGCTCTCCTGATTGCATTGCGACGAGAAACGTCAATCTTTGAAACTACAGCATCGCCAACATTTAATACGCCACCCTCTAAAACACCGGTGTGCAAAAACTTACCGTCTTTTGTTTTCTGAACATCGCGCACTTTAAATGAAGCGGAATCAGATTCAATAACACCAAAGTCAGGGCACTGACCGCCACTCTCGGCATAGAAGCTTGTACGGTCTAAAACGAGAGTAGCTTCGCCTGAATTTAAAGTCTTGGTTGTAGCACCATCTGCTACGATTGCAAGGATTTTGCCATTAGTTTCAGTTTCGGTATAACCCATAAACTCGGTTTTTGCATCCTTATCAATGCCGAGGTCTAAGCTTTCCCAAGCAAAGTCGCCCATAGCGGCACGAGCAGCGCGAGCACGCTCTCTCTGTTCATTCATTAAGTTATCAAAGGTAGCACGGTCAACGCTAAGACCTGCTTCTTCGATAATTTCAAGAGTTAAGTCAATTGGGAAGCCGTAGGTGTCATATAACTTGAATGCATCTGCACCTGAAAGCTCGGTTTTACCGTTTGCTTTAAGCTTTGCAGTCATATCATTTAAGATGTTAAGACCTGCATCAATTGTGCGTTCAAAGCTGTCTTCCTCCATACGGACAACCTTTTTAATATAGTCAGCCTTTGTGCGAAGCTCAGGATAAGCATCGCCACTTTCTGAAATAACAGTGTCGCAAACCTCACAAAGGAAAGCACCATTGATGCCAAGGAGTCTTCCATGACGAGCTGCACGGCGAAGGAGACGACGGAGTACGTAGCCACGACCTTCGTTAGACGGCATAACACCGTCACACACCATCATTGTGGTACTGCGAATATGGTCGGTTATAATACGAAGTGAAATATCGGTTTTTGCATCGTCGCCGTAAGTAACATTTGCAATCTTTGAAATGTGCATCATAATGTTGCGCACGGTGTCAACCTCAAAGAGTGACTTAACGCCCTGCATAATGCAGGCAAGACGCTCAAGACCCATACCGGTGTCGATGTTTCTTTGCTTAAGGGGAGTGTAGTTACCTTCACCGTCATTGTGGAACTGAGTGAAAACAAGGTTCCAAAACTCAACGTAACGGTCGCAGTCGCAACCCGGAGCGCAGTTTGGATTATCACAACCGTGCTCTTCTCCGCGGTCAAAGTAAATCTCAGAGCACGGGCCACACGGACCTGCGCCAATTTCCCAGAAGTTATCAGCCTTGCCAAGTCGAATCATACGGTCTTCCGGCACGCCGATTTCCTTAGTCCATAAATCCCATGCTTCATCGTCTTCAAGATAAACGGAAACATAGAGGCGGTCAATCGGAATTTCCAAAATCTTGGTAATGAATTCCCAAGCCCAGCCCATAGCCTCGCGCTTGAAATAATCGCCGAATGAGAAGTTACCGAGCATTTCAAAGAATGTTCCGTGGCGTGAAGTTTTACCAACATTTTCGATATCAGGAGTGCGGATGCACTTCTGGCATGTGGTAACACGAACGCGCGGCGGGGTAATCTCACCTGCGAAGTACGGCTTCATCGGAGCCATACCTGAGTTAATCAAAAGAAGGGAATTGTCGCCCTGCGGAAGAAGCGGAAAGCTCGGCAGACGAAGATGACCCTTGCTTTCAAAGAATGATAAAAATTTCTCTCTTAATTCATTTAAACCGGTGTATTGCATAATTACCTCCGAATTATCAAAAATATATTCCATTTAATTAGTATAACACAACAAAAACAAGTGTCAATAAGTTAATGTATGATTTTGTTGAAAATTACTTGAAAAAAAGCATAATTTATTGTATAATGGCAAAGAACTAAAAAGAAACGGAGTGTTAGATTTGAAGAAAATTAAAATTTCAGCTCTTATAATCTGTGTGGTTATGATGCTTTCTGCAT
This sequence comes from Eubacteriales bacterium, assembly GCA_045589235.1. GTDB lineage: Bacteria > Bacillota > Clostridia > Oscillospirales > JAAYXM01 > RGIG7332. Next base: position 11,207 of record JAZNOR010000059.1, read on the forward strand.
GTGCAAGTCACACAAAACCTAGCGACGGTTATTTTCTTACAAAGGATTTAAAAAATGCAACAGTAGGTATTATTGAAGGCTGTACCGAGAGTGAGCAGGTTAAGAATTCTATCCCGGGAGTTAAGCTTAAAAAGTTCAAAAATGCAAAGGATGCGGCAGTAGCTCTTGAGAAGGATTCTGTTCGCGCACTTGTATTGGATAGTATCAATAAGAAAGAAATTATTGACAGAAATTCAAACTTCAAGGAAATGATTCAAAAAGTAGTTGATAAAAAATACTATGCTGCAATATATGTTCCCAAAGAAGATCGAGTAGAAAAGGGCGATGAATTTTTACTTGAAATTGATGCGATTATGACGTTGCTTACTCATACTGATTTGGGCAACGAGCTTTATAATCAGTACATCATAGGTGATGACCTTGAAAATGCCGTTATCGAATATAATGTTGACGATTCACGCGGCAGAGTGTTAAAGGTTGGTATAATTGATGACAACGCGCCGTTTTCATACGCAAACAAAAACGGTGACTATGTCGGTTTCGATGTCGCAGTTGCAAACGAAATTGCTAAATCCTACCACGCAACACTCGAACTTCAGCTGATGGATCGAAATAATCTTCTTACAGCACTTGAAAACGGCGTTATTGATGTTGCGTTCGGTCGCTTGACTGATGAGGATGATGCGAGCGAGAATGACTGGCTTCTTTTCTCAATGCCGTATTATGATATGTCACAATATGTTATTCTTACAAAGGAAAATGTTGGCGTAAATCCTGTAGGAAAATAAGAATAAAATTTAAAACTCCTGTTTATAATAGCAATGTAAGCTAAAAATGAACAGGAGTTGAATTTTATGTGGGATAGACTCGCACTGATTTTAGTTGTAATCGGTGCAATAAACTGGGGAAGTATAGGTATCTTCCAGTTTGACTTGGTTGCAAGCCTTTTTGGCGGAATGGGCGCACTTATAAGCCGCATTATTTACACACTTGTAGGTATAGCAGGGCTTTGGTGCATTTCACTTTTCTTCCGAGAAAACGCGGTGGCCGAACATTAATTTAAAAGACGCCTTTTCGGCGTCTTTTTTTCTTGCATTTTATTTTGTATTATGTTATACTAATTCAAGTGTTTTTGTTAAAAAACAAGACTTTTTGAGCCGAAAATGAAAGGAAAACACAATAATGAAACTTTTGGAAAAATCATTGCATGTAAAAAGAATTTCTCCGCCTGATGGAGAATATTTTTTCGGATATTACGACCTTCAGCCGTTTAATGGTGATTTGCACTTAACTCATAAGGTTGATTTTGTTGACAGATTGCAGGTAAGAGGCGATACCTGTGAGGTTGGCGTAATTGATATGACAAACGGAAAATATGAAAAGCTTGATACAACGGGCGCATGGAACTTCCAGCAAGGTGCTATGCTTCAGTGGAATCAGCTTAATTCAGATGAAGTAATATATAACAGCTTAATTGAGGGTGGATATAATGCAACGGTTTTAAATATAAAAACGGGTACTAAGAGATACTTGGATCGTCCGGTTGCAAACGTATCGCTCGACGGTAAGTGGGGTATAAGCATTAACTTCCCGCGACTTTATAATTTCCGTCCAGGTTACGGTTACGCTGAGTACGGCGATAAGTTTTATTATCACAATCACAGCGAAAAAGATGGCGTATTTATTGTTGATATGCAAACAGGTAAGAGTAAGCTTGTTTTATCAATGCAGGAAATCTGGGATTTCTCGAGAAAATTCTTCGGTGACCGCGATGAGAAGATGTGCATAAATCACATCACATTCAACACCGATGCAAGCCGATTCATTATGCTTGTGCGAAACTTTCCGCAGCCAGGCAAGAAGCACGATACTGCGCTTATTACCGCAAACCGTGACGGAAGTGATATGTTCCTTCTTTCAGATTACGGTGTACAGTCGCACTATCATTGGAGAGACCGTGAACATATAATTTTCTTTGCAGGCGGTCGTGAGCTTGGCTGTGCATACGGTTGGGGCAATAATTACTTACTTAAAGACAAAACACATGAAGGCGAGCTTGTTATGGATGGATACTTTGACGACGATAACCATATGAGCTACTCGCCTGACAGAAAGCTTATTTTGACCGACTCGTATCCTGATGAACATTCTGTTCAGCATATGTGGATTTATAATATTGAAAAGAATGTGTGTGCAAAAATTGGTCGTTTTTATTCGATTCCGCGCAGTATGACCGATATGCGTTGTGACTTACATCCGAGATGGAATCGCGATGGTAGCGCGATAAGCTTTGATTCAACACACGAAGGTTTCCGTGGCGTTTATAAAATTGACATTGCAGACAATCTTGATTATTTGTTTGACGAAAATAAGTTTTAGGAGTAAGAAATGGAAAAGATAATAAACAGAGAGCTTGTGTATTTCACTGGCGAAAAGAATTGTAAAATCGACTTCTCGGGAAAAGAGAACGCACTTAATCCGGATGAGCGAATTGCATTTTTAAGTGAATATCAGAAACGTGCTTGTGAGTGGTATAACGATGCAGATTTAAATCAGAAGGCATATTCAGATGAGGAAGTAAATGACTTTTTAAATTCATTTGACGCAGAGCCTGAAACGACAATTCGCAGAGAAATCAGACTTGATAAAATGACTGCATATGAAGTTTACCGTGAGCCGGAATATAACGGCGTACATCTTTATATGGGGGCATCGCTTTCAGGTGATGAAATCACACTTCCGGCGGTTGAAAAACGCGGAACACCGTGTGCGCATGTTGATGTTGAACCTAGTGAAGCTTTAACCGTTTCATTTGAGGCCTATATACCTGGTGATTACCTGAGCACGCAGAGAAAGTACTGCGGTGATGCGCAGGGCGGAAGAGTTATTGAGCTTCGTGTTGATACGGTTAACAAGGCAAAAATTAAAATCTGCAACACGGGTGAAGTGCTTGCGCTTTCAAATAAAATGTGGGCACCGACCTATACAGTTCTCGGAACTGTTGAATTCGGCAAGTGGAATAAGTTTACTATCAAAGCAGGAAAGACATTCTCCGTATCAATCAACGACGAAGCGTTCTGCGATGAGCTTAATGTAATAGCCGAAGGCGCGGTTGACAATATTTTTTTCGACGGCGGAATGTGGGGCAGAAACGGTTGGAAGATCCGCGCAATAACTGTAGACGGTAAAAAAATTGAGTATACAAAAAATACAAATGCAGATAAAATTTGCGCAGGTGAATGTAAAGAGGTAACATTACCATACGCAATCGGTGGCACAAAGTGCCGCAACCGCGAGCTTTACTTAACAAAAAAATTCAATGTGGATAATTTTGAATATGCCGAGCTTAACATAGAAACACTTGACCCATGCGGTAAGGTGTGGATAAACGGTAAGCTTGTGCTTGATACAAAGAGCTTTTTGGCGGAGAAGATTTGCGTAAACGACGCTTTAAAGCTCGGTGAGAATGAAATTAAAATTATGGTTTCACCGCGTGCGCCGGAAACTTATTATTTCTGGCACAGACATACGGATTGCTATAACGGCTGGTTCTGTGGATCGGTTAAAATAGTTCTTTCTTCGGAGAAGAGAATTTGTGACCTTAAGGTTAAAACACGCGCAGTTAACCCTGTTTCTGCAACTGCTGAAATTTCAGCAAGCTTTGATGGCGAGGTTAAGCTTTGCGCTCGCGAAATTTATCCGAATAAAGGTGAGTTCATAGAACTTGGCAAAGCAAAAGTAGTTAACGGCAAAGCACTTCTTTCATTTGAAAATTGTAACTTAAAGCTTTGGTCACCAGAAACTCCTACCGTTTATGCGGTTTATGCAACGCTCTATGACGGGGAGAATGCAATTGACGATTTTGCAGTTGAAACAGGCTTTAGAACAATAGTGCAAAAGTCGGGTGGTGTATTCTTAAATGACGAGCAGATAATGTTAAACGGCGCACTTCTTATGCAGTTTTTACCGTCGTTTGACGAGGTTCCGATTAATCACAATTGCCCGACGGATTTCCAGATTGCAATGCAGATGATAAGCCTTAAGAATATGAACGGCAACTTCCTGCGTTTGCATATGTTGGGATATGGCAGTAACGATAAGCGATATGCAAGAATGTGTGACCGACTCGGAATTATGCTCGCGTGGACAACGCGCCTTATAGACTCACTTGAAGAAATGGCTTGGGATTTAAAATGGCGTGAACGCGAAGAGTTTATAGCACAGCTTTGCGATGTTATTAACTATCCGTCAATCATTATGTACGAGGGTTCAAATGAGTATCATTCACGCGACCTTGATACCGTTGACCGCATGTATAATGACTTCGTTGAAGCTATATCTGAGGTTGACGATACACGTCTTTTAAGCCCGTGCTCGCACCTCTATTACGGTGGCGGAATCTATGAAATGGGCTGCTGCTACTTTAACGATACAGGAAAACTTGATCAGGACGGAAATCCGGCTAAAGCCGGTCCCGGCTGGACAGATAAAAACGTTGTTCGTTCAGCACATACTTATGATATTCTCTGCGGCTACGGAAGCAGCTGGGAAGTAATGCGTAAGCAAAACTGGAAGTGGCAGGATGAGATGCTCAAGAGCGACAAAACTGCATATTTAATAACCGAATACGCAATAACAGCACTTCCAAATCCCGAAACTGATGAGGCAAAGAAATGCCCGTATCCAGAGTCTTATGAGCGCGACGACGAACTCGGAGCAATTGATCGAAGATTCAATGATGATGAATGGCGCGAAAGTCAGGCACTTCAGGCACTTTGTGCAGCTCAGGCGGTTAAGCATATGCGAATTCTTGGAGTTGACGGTCTTGCGTGGTGCTGCCTTATGAGTGGTGCTAACAACGGTTCATATATGAAGCCACCGATTGACTTTTACGGATATAAAAAACTCGGATTCTATTCATTGCGTGACGGATACCGTGAAACCTATGCGGCAAAGAGTGATATAAATGTATCTTGCGGTACGGAATCTGAAATCACACCGGTAATTTTAAACTCAGGCAGAGCAGGAGTTTATAATCTTTCGGTTTCAATTATTAATGAAAACGGATCTGTTATTTGCAAGAAAACATATGACGATGTAAATGTATCTGACTTTACAGATGCAAAGCTCAGTTCATTTAAACCTGAATGGAAGCTTGCCGGCTATTACACAATTGAATACGAGCTTATTTCAAAGTAAACAAAAAACGCTAACCTGATGGTTAGCGTTTTTTAAATGTGTAAATGAAATTGCAGCTGTTGCATGCAGAGTCGAACTTAAGTCCCGTAAGCGGAAAGCATAGGGGCTTAATTGTTGCAAAAATTTTTGCGATTAAATACGAAAGAATAAAGATTACAACTGAAATGATCACAGTATCGCCAAAGCTTGTTATTTCTTTTATATATTCGTAGTGCTTTAAAATTGAAAGTAAAAGGTTGTGGATTAAATATATCGCAAGTGAGAGTGGGACAATCGGAATGTATTTTAAAATTTTGAACTCAAAGTCGCAAAGCTGTTTTGCTATCATAAAAATGCTTGCGGCAAGTAAAATCTCAAATCCGGATGACTGACTCTGGAAATTCTGGTTATATACACCTTCGTGTGCTGAAATATTAGCAGTGCCGATTGTTATAACTGTAAGTGTTACAAAGAAAATTGCAAATAAAATAATATTCGGAATCTTCTTTTTGCAGTTTCCGAGGTAATAGCCGAGTATGAAGGTGGATAAATGCCCTCCGAAAAGCGTGAGTTTGTTTAAAATATCAATGTTGACATTCGGGAAAAACACATGCACGGTTGAATTTGCAACTAAAATAATTGTTAAAATAAAAATAAATTTATGCCCGTTTTTATCAAGTGTTTTTAGTGCAGCAGCTAATATCGGAGATATGATATAAAGTGCAATCAAGGTGTACATATACCAAAAATGCACCCAAGCAGGTTTATAAAAAGTGGATATTAAACCATTTAATATCGCGCGTATACTAAGCTCATTTGTGGAATAAAGTGTCCATAAAACTGCAATTACAGTGTATGCAAAAAGGGGAACTATAAGATGCGGCAGACGCTTTTTTAAAAGTATTCTGACATCAAGTGTTTTTTCATCTGACAAAACAAGATATCCGGACATCATAAAGAAAAGCGGGACCGCAGTAAACGCGAGTGATGTTAAGATATTTATTATCTGCCAATCTGTATTGATTTCACCGCGTAATGGTGTTGCAGCAACGTGCATATAAACAACGCTGATTGCAGCAAAAACTCGAAGATAATCAAAATAGTGAATATGTTTTTTCAAAAACAAACCCCCAAAAAATGTGTTTTGTGGTACGCCCGATGCGATTCGAACGCACGGCCTTCAGAGTCGGAGTCTGACGCTCTATCCAACTGAGCTACGGGCGCATATGCAAACATAATAATAACAGATTTTGATATGTGAGTCAAGGCGAGGAATGTCGCGCTTTGTACTTGACCTAATTTTAAAATTGTGATATTATTATAGTGTATTTTTCCGAAAGGAAGGTAGTTTTTTATGATTAAACCTGGAACAGTCTCTGTTACATTCCGTAAAAAGAGTGTGCGCGAGGTAATTGACATTGTTAAAAAATCGGGGCTTTATGCGATCGAGTGGGGTAGTGATGTTCACGTTCCACAGGGCGATATTGCACTTGCAAATGAAGTTAAAAAAATGACGCTTGATGCAGGAATTGAAATACCGTCTTACGGCTCATATTACCATGTTACAAGTCATGATGATTTCAAACCTTTTCTCGATTCGGCAATAGCGCTTGGTGCTAAGAACATTCGTGTTTGGGCTGGAGGCACACCTTCTGCCGAGATGAGTGTCGAGGAGCGAAAGTATGCTATAGAAAATACTCGCAAAATTTCGGAAATGGCAGCAAGCGAAGGCATTGCTATTTCAACAGAATATCATCTTCATTCGCTTACCGATTCGGTTGAGGCAGCTCAGTCTTATCTGAATGAAGTTGATCATCCGAATTTCCATACATACTGGCAGCAGGTTCTGGCGCTTTCTCACGATAAGAATTTAGCCGATCTTAAAACGATTTATGCTACCGGTAAGCTCACAAATCTTCACGTTTATCAGTACCACGTTGATGAGAACGGAAGACGTCAGATTCCGATTACGGCGGAGGAATGGGCGCCGTTTTTCAAAGCAGTTGACGATGATACAGTAAGATATGCATATATCGAATTTGTTGCAGGTTATCCAGATGAGGAATTTTTAAGAGATGCAAAGGTGTTGCTTTCTATCTAATTTTTTAGGAAGTGATTTTATGGCGCATTTTGCAAAACCGGACGATTATTCGGATATCATCGTTTCGCGTATGGTCGATAACAAAATTGATCTGCCGATTTTTATGCGAAAATACGGTTCGAACAATATGACTAATGTTTTGCACACGCATGATTCGATTCAGATAAATTATGTTATGCGCGGCAGTCTTGAACATATTGTCAATAATAACACATACGATCTGGTTAAAGGCGATATTTTTATAATACCGCCATATATTCCGCATGGTCTTGTTAAAAAGAACTCTAAGTCGGAGGCCAAGCGGTCTTAGGAAGACAATTTTCATTTTCAACTCCTTGGCTCACAGAACGACATGGCTACGATCCGACTTTCTTGAACATATTGTCAATAATAACACATACGATCTGGTTAAAGGCGATATTTTTATAATACCGCCATATATTCCGCATGGTCTTGTTAAAAAGAACTCT
>JAZNOR010000060.1:0-24603 GCA_045589235.1 Eubacteriales bacterium
CATACCCACACATATGGTAGACACATCGCATTTTATATAGTTCATAGTGTCATAAATCGCCATACCTGCGGTAATTGAGCCACCGGGACTGTTAATGTAAAGTTGAATATCACGATCCATATCCTGTGATTCAAGATATAAAAGCTGAGCAACAACAAGACTTGCTGTAGTATCATTTACCTCATCTGATAAAATAATAATACGATCATTTAAAAGACGCGAAAAAATGTCATATGCTCGCTCGCCGCGATTTGTTTGTTCAATAACGGTTGGTACTAAACTCATTTGAGTGTCACTCCTTTTTAATATTGACAAAAATTGACAAACAATATTTTTGCACAGACGGGCGGCTTTAATTTAGCCGCCCGTCCCCTTTTACTCAAGTTATAATCATATTTAACTGAAATTATTCAGCATCCTCTGCTTTTTTCTTAGCTGCCGGCTTCTTAGCTGCAGTTGTTGTTTTCTTAGCAGTAGTAGAAGCAGTTTTCTTAGCTGCCGGCTTCTTTTCAGCATCGTCTTTCTTAGCTGTTGTCTTCTTAGCGGTTGATGCGCTCTTCTTAGCTGCAGGTTTCTTCTCAGCTTCTGCGTCATCCTTCTTTGCAGCAGCTTTCTTAGCTGCCGGCTTCTTTGACTTGTTGTTCTCACGAACAAACTTATTTGTCTTCATAAGAAGCATGTCGTGCATCATCATATCCTTCGGAAGATAACCGCGGAGACGTTCAACATCCATACCGTACTGGTCTGCAAGGCTCTTGTACTCTGCATCAATATCTTCGTCAGAAACGGTAATATTTTCAACCTCAGCAATCTTCTGAAGTGCTAAGTTGATCTTAACCTGACGGAGAGCTCCATCACGGAAATTATCGCGGAATGCCTTAACATCCATACCTGTCATCTGGAGATAGCTCTCTAATGAAAGACCCTGTGATGAAAGACGGTTCGCATAATCATCAGTAATGCGGTCGAGCTGATTTTCAACCATAACGTCCGGAACTTCAACGGTCATATTATCAGTAATTTTATCTAAAAGTGCATTTTCAAAAGCTTCGTCAGCCATTTTCTCACGGCTGTCTCGAATCTTCTCTTCAATGTCTTTCTTAAGTGCATCTAAAGTATCAAACTCAGAAACATCCTTAGCAAACTCATCATCAATAACCGGAGCCTCGGTTTCCTTAACTTCGTTTACTTTAACCTTGAACACAGCTTCCTTGCCTGCAAGGTCATCAGCATGATACTCAGTCGGGAAAGTAACATTAACATCACATTCCTCACCTGCACTCTTGCCAACAAGCTGGTCCTCAAAGCCAGGGATAAACTGACCAGATCCAAGCTTTAAGCTGTGGTTCTCGCTCTTACCGCCGTCAAATGCAACGCCATCAACAAAACCTTCAAAATCTATAACAACTGTGTCGCCGTCTTTGGCAGCACGGTCAACAGAAATAAGGCGTGAATTGCGCTCTTTTAAACGATTAATTTCTGCTTCAATATCAGCATCATCAACAGTAACAACCGGGCGCTCAGCGGTAATACCCTTGTAATCGCCGAGAGCAACTTCCGGCTTAACTGTAACAGTTGCTTTAAAAGTAAAGGTATTTTCATTAAACTCGGTAACGTCGATTTCAGCCTGCTCAACCGGCTCAATTCCACTTTCCTTAACTGCTGCTTCATAAGCGAGCGGGAATGCATAATTAATAGCGTCCTCAGCAAAAACGGTCGGGCCATACATGCGCTCAATCATTTTGCGCGGAGCTTTGCCCTTACGGAAGCCCGGTAAGTTGATTTTGCCTACATTTTTCTTATAAGCATAAGCAACGCCTGCTTCGTATTCTGCAGGTTCAACAACGATTTCGAGACAAACTTTGCTGTTCTCGAGTTTTTCAACAGATTTTAACTTCATGTTAATTCCTCCTGAATCTTATGTAACACATTATATTTTAACAGAAACTTTTGAAAAATGCTATAGTTTTTTGTAAGTTTATAGAAATTAAACAATAAATTCTAAAAAAACAATGCATTTATGCATAAAATATCAAATTTTTACGGGAATAAACTTCAAAAAATCTCCAGAAATCAATCTGTATTCCACATTTTTAAACTTGCCTTCAAAACGAATTTGATGACCGTAGCCGTGCAAATGACCGTAAGAACAACTAGAAACACCGTAATTTTGTAACATTTCGGTGATTTCCACACACTCATATCCGCTTGAAATCGGCGGATAATGTAAAAAACAATGAATTTCTTTTGCGTTTAACTTTTTTGCTGCTTCAAGTGAGGTTTTGAGCCGTGATATTTCTCTATTATAAATTTTTTCTGCATGATCATCGCTATCATTTTCCGGCGCAAACCAACCACGCGTTCCGCAAACAGCAATGTCATTATGCAGAAATGCATTGTTATGAAGAATTTCAATTGTTTTAATTCCGTTTTCTTCAAAAAACCTTTTTGTCTTTGAAACTGTTTCCCACCAGTAATCATGATTTCCCTTCAAAAGCAGTTTTTTCCCCGGCAGTGAATCAATAAATTTAAAGTCTTCAAGGGATTCTTTAAGTGAAATTCCCCATGAACTGTCACCTGCAAGAACAACCAAATCATCATCCGTTACACAATTAAACCCATCTTTAAGACGTTCAATATGATTAGTCCACCCGTCGCCGAAAATATCCATTGGCTTTTCGGTAGTAAACGACAGATGCAAATCGCCAATGGCAAAAATCGACATGGTTTTTAGCTCCTTTTGTGGTTAAATCTTTTCGTTATGAAACTTTACAAAGTACACACAATATCTATGTGATAAGGAGGAGTTTTAAATGGGATTATTTGATAAAAACCAAACATCCGCATGTGTTTCCTGCTCTGTTGAGAGTTGTGTGCATCATAGCATCGCAAATCGTTGCACTGCAAAGCATATTGACGTACGCGGAAAGCACGCGCAAAACGAGAAAGACACAGTCTGCAGCACTTATTGTAAAAAGGATGGTAGTTGTCACTAAATGCTCGGGAATTTTCCCGAGTTACATAACAAAGTCTAAAACAGCACCTTCGATATCTTCACGAGTTAATGTGTTTTTAAAGCGTTCTTCCTTGCCGGCAAGCTCAGCCAAAGGTTTTGGAATCTTAACTTTAGTTGTGCGTGATAAAATCTCTAAAAGCTCGTATCCGTCGAGCTGAGTATCAACACCAAGTGCAGAAATAACAGAATCTGAGAACTTAAACGGACTTGCAGTTGAAGCGATAAGAGTCTTTTTATAATCGCCCGTTTCTTCAACATATTTATTATACACATTGATTGCAACTGCAGTATGAGTATCAATTAAATAATTGTATTCTGAGAACACGTCAGAAATAGTCTTCATAGTGTCTGCATCATCGCAGAAATCGCCGTAGAATAAATCCGAAAGCTTTGCTAAAATATCGGAATTTACGGTATACGCACCGTCAGATGCAAGCTTTGACATATATTTCTTAATAGTAGCATCATCATTACCTGATAAATGGAACAAAAGTCTCTCTAAGTTACTTGAAACAAGAATGTCCATAGCAGGTGAAGTTGTTGTATAGAACTCTCTCTGCTTGTCATATTTTCCTGTTTTAAAGAAATCAGTAAGAACATTATTTCTATTGGATGCGCAAATTAGTTTTGCTATAGGAATACCCATTTCACGAGCATAGTAAGCAGCTAAAATGTTGCCGAAGTTTCCGGTGGGAACACAAACATTAAAGCTCTCGCCCTCTGCAACCTCGCCTGAATTTAACATATCACAATATCCGGATACATAATATGCAATCTGCGGAACATCTCTTCCCCAGTTAATTGAGTTTGCAGATGAGAAGAAACAGTTTCCTCCTGCTACTTTTTCACGAAGTGCTTCATCTGAAAAAATTTCTTTCATTTTACTCTGAACCTGGTCAAAGTTTCCGACAACAGATGAAACGTAAACATTGTCACCCGACTGTGTTGTCATCTGAAGCTCCTGAACGCGGCTGACACCATCCTTAGGGTAGAATACAGCAATCTTTGTACCCTCAACATCCGCAAAGCCTTGGAGTGCAGCTTTACCTGTATCGCCCGATGTTGCAACGAGGATACAAGCTGTTTTTGTTTCACCGCACTTGCGCATAGAAGCAGTAAGTAAATACGGTAAAATCTGAAGTGCCATATCTTTAAATGCACTCGTCGGACCGTGCCAGAGCTCTAAAATATTCGCTGTATCATTTAATTTTCGAACCGGTGCAATTGAAGAACTTGAAAACTTATCGGTATTATATGCTGCATTCGCGTATTCAATAAGCTCATCAGCAGTAAAATCAGTAAGATATTTTCCGATGATAAATGCTGCTCTCTCCGGATATGACATTTTGCAAAGTGCTTTAATATCATCTGCACTGAGTTTAGGTATTTCTGTCGGGGCAAAAAGTCCACCGTCAAAGCTTAATCCTTGACTGATTGCCTTAGCAGATGATACTCGAAGAGATGCATCTCTTGTACTGAAAAATTCCATAATATCCTCCTTATTCGAAGGCATTTTCGATATGATTTATTGTAAAATCGTCCGAAATGCCATTGGGTGCATATATTTCAACAACATCAAAACGCGGTTGAAGCTTTGTTATGTTATTCTCTTGTAAATAAATTTCAGCAGTAAGACGAAGTTTATTTTGTTTTTGAAAATTAACAAACTCAAGTGCTGCACCGTGTTTATTATTTTTTCTTAATTTAACCTCGACAAAAGCCAATATATTTTTCTTCCTCGCAACGATATCTAACTCACCGAAGCGAGAATGAAAATTAAGAGCTTCTATTTTATATCCCTTTTTGCGCAAATAAGAAGTGGCTTTAGCCTCTCCCCATTTGCCAACAAGTGCGGAACTCATATTTTCCCACTCTTTTCATAGAATTTGCGTAAAAAAGTTTTTCTGTGAATATCTGACGCGCCAAATTCCGTTATTTTTTCATAATGTAATTTAGTTGGATATCCTTTATGTTTTTCGAATTCATATTCGGGATACTTTTTTGCCATTTCAAGCATAAATCTGTCACGGCTGACTTTAGCTAAAATTGAGGCTGCAGCAATGGATGCACTTTTTGCATCGCCTTTTACTATTGCTTCCGCCTTGCAGTCAAGCTCAGGTGTTTTATTCCCGTCTATAAGAGCAATATCCGGGGTAATGCTAAGCTTTTTCTGGGCACGCTTCATCGCCAAAAGGCTAGCATTTAATATGTTTATTTCATCGATTTCATTTTCATCACACGATGCTATTCCAAAGCTAACAGCCTGCTTGCAGATGATATCAAAAAGTGCTTCGCGTTTCTTCTCTGAAAGCTTTTTCGAATCATTCAATCCTTCGATTTCAATACCAAAAGGCAAAATAACAGCCGCTGCAAAAACCGGCCCTGCAAGCGGACCTCGTCCTGCCTCGTCAATACCGCAAATTATTTGATACCCGCGTTCTCTTGCGTCGCTTTCAAATTCCCACATATTAAATCTCCTCGGTCAACATTCCGTCAGAGTCAAAGCCGCGAAGTGTTAGTGTTTCAGCCGGCTCCCTATCCATATCCTCAGGTGTTTCAAGAGTCATACGACCAAGAGTTCCACCGCGGAACTCGTTTAAAAGAACTCGTGCCATACGTTCAATATCAAAATCGCCACCCGAAATTCTGAAACCGCGACGACGCGCAGCTTCTTCAAGTAATGTATATCCACAAGCTTCAGTATCGGGCTTGAATTTATAACGGACTTCAATAGCTTTAGGGTATTTAACGCTGAGCAATTCAATTAAAAATGCCGCAAGTGTTTCAACGTCTAAAATATCATCTTTAACTGCACCTGTAAAAGCTAAGTGCAAGCCTGTTCTTTTATCCTCAAATTTGGGCCATAAAATACCAGGGGTATCCATCATATCAATACCTGCGTCAACACGAATCCACTGCTTTGAGCGCGTAACACCGGGTCTGTCTTCAGCTTTTGCAATATTATGCCCTGCAACGCGATTTATGAGTGTTGATTTACCGACATTAGGGATGCCGCAAATCATAACTTTCAAAAGTTTTCCGATAAGACCTTTTTCTTCAAATTTAATAATTTTATCGCCCAAAAGCTCGCGAAGAGCCGGGGCGAATTTGTTTACGCCCTGACCTGTTTTTGCATTCACTTCAATTACAGATGCACCGTTTGATTTAAAATAATCAACCCACTTTTTTGTGATTTCAGCATCTGCAAGATCAATTCTGTTTAAAATAACAAGACGTGGCTTGCCCTTGGCAATTCTGTCAAGATCCGGATTTCTGCTGGAAACCGGAATTCTTGCATCTAAAATTTCACAAACAGCATCGACGTATCTCACATTTTCTTCCATCATACGTCGCGTTTTGGTCATATGACCGGGATACCACTGTATATTCATTATTTAATCACACCCTGTTCATAATCCTGCGCAACGGTGCCAATTGAATTTATCGGAAAAATTCTAAACAATAATTTACCTAAAATGTAGCGTTTGTCAACCATACCGAGTGAACTTATGCGAGAATCCGAGCTGTGGTTTCTGTTATCTCCCATAACAAAAACGCATCCCTCAGGAACAGTCTGTGGAAATGTCATATCAAAACGCTGAGTAGTTATATCATTTATATATGGTTCATCGTAGACAACACCATCTACTATTATTTCACCAAAGTTAAAGTCAATATCAATAGTCTGCCCCTCTGTTGCAATAATACGCTTAACAATAGGGTCTTGCATAAACTGAGTTTTTCTGAGCACAACGATATCACCGTATTCAGGCTGATAAAAAAGTTTTGAAACAAGCATCCAATCCCCATCGTGCAAAGTTGGTTCCATTGATGAACCCTCAACACCTACAATACGGAATGCAAAGCTGAAAACAAGCACAACCACCGTTAATATTACAGCAATATTCTGCGCCCAATCAAAAAGTTCATCCTGAAGCGAAGTTTTCTTTTCCTGCTCGTCCATTTTTGCACCTCCAAAAATAATAATTTAAAAATAAAAAAGGGGACGAAAACCGTCCCCCTTCCTCAACATTAGATATCTTCTTTGACCTTAGCTGCCTTACCAACGCGGCCGCGGAGGTAATAGAGCTTAGCACGACGAACTTTACCCTTACGAACAAGCTCGATCTTAGTAACGTGCGGTGAGTGAATCGGGAAAACCTTTTCAACACCAACGCCAAAGGACATACGGCGAACCGTAATGGTTTCCTGGATACCGCCATGCTTCTTAGCAATAACAGTACCTTCGAATACCTGGATTCTCTCACGGGTTCCCTCTTTGATAAGAGCATGAACACGGACAGTATCACCGATATTAGCAACCGGCGGCTCACTCTTCAGCTGAGAATTGGTTAAAACGTTAAGGAGATCCATGGTGTCTCCTCCCTTCTTCATAGATGTTCTTGCCGTAAAAATTACGCGACAGAGGACCATCCGTTATATAGACCTTAAGATTTTACCACACTTTAAATAAAAATGCAAGCTTTTTTTACATAAATTTTTCGCCACTTGATTTTAAAACGCAAACTCTGTGATATTTTACAAAATCAGGCGCAAGCTCAGGGATGTAATTTTTAATTGCACGGACCAGAAGTTCAGGATTCAAAGACTCATTACCTGCCGCCAAAACTGCATCAATTATGATTGAGTTGTCTTTGTCTGAAATTGAAATGCTTCTTATAAGCTCGGTTATATCAACTTCCTTTTCACCGCGCTTTGATTTTTTCATAATGTTAATCGGTTTCTTTGCAAAAAAATCAGATAATATTGAAATGTAATTCTCTTTAATTCCATTATCATATTCCATTGTAATTTTATATTGTGCAGATGCAATTTCGCGCACCTTTTCACCGTTTTCATATGCAGATATTGCTTTAATACCCTCCGGAAGTACATGATTCAAGCTCACAATCAAATCAAATGCCGGCATATCATCAAGCAATACAAAATCCATCATTTCACACTCGCTTGTGTATCCAAGTGACAAAGGTAAAGCAATAGCAATATAAGCGTGAGGATTAAAACCCTCTGTATGCTTTGCGTTTATTTTAGCTCTTGCAATAGCACGTTGAAGTGTTCTCATAGTGTCAAGGTGAGAAATATACGCTGCTCTTCCCTCTTTCTTAAACAGAAGTCTCATTTTACGCATCACAAACACCTCCGCAAAGAAGCTTATTAGCACCGCATCCTGTACACTTAACGCGACAGTCGGGCGATATACTCTCAGAAAGTGCAGTTTCCCACTCTTTGATTAAATGGCGTTTTTCAACACCCGTAGAAATGTGATCCCACGGAAGAATTTCACTTAGTTCTCGTTCTCGTGATGCATAGAAATCCGGATCAACACCACATGCTTTAAACGCATTCATCCACAAATCAAAATCAAAGAAATCGCCCCAACCGTCAAGGCGAGCGCCACGTTTCCAGGCCTCTTCTATAACTTTGCCAACTCTGCGGTCGCCACGCGCAAAAACAGCTTCAAGATAGCTTGTATCCGGCTCGTGCCAGTTATATGTAACCGCTTTAGCTGTAATTTTCTCTCGCAGATAAAGTGCTTTTCTTCTGAACTCATCTCTTGAGCACTGACCAAACCACTGGAACGGCGTCCCCGGTTTCGGAACAAAGCACGCGGCACTAACTGTTATTTTAACACCGCGCATCTTATTTTTTCCATATTCACGCCAGGTATGTAAAACCTTGTGAGCAAGGTCTGCAATACCCTCTAAATCCTCATCGGTTTCAGTGGGAAGTCCAATCATAAAGTAAAGCTTAACTGTACTCCAGCTGCCCTCAAAGGCTACCTTGCACGCGTTTAGTACATCTTCTTCCTGCAGATTTTTATTTATAACAGCACGAAGACGCACTGTACCTGCCTCCGGAGCAAAGGTAAGACCACTTTTTCTGACCTTTTGAATTCTCTGCATGAGCTCAACCGAGAAATTATCCGCACGTAAAGACGGTAATTGCAAACTTGTTTTATGTGGTTCGCACCAATCCAAAAGTCCGTCTGCAAGCTCCGGAAGTTCTTTATAATCGCTTGTTGAAAGTGATGCGAGTGAAATTTCTTCATATCCTGAAGCTTCACACATAGCAATTCCCTGTTCAATCAACGTTTTTGCACGCTTAGCTCTAACAGGTCTGTAAGCATAGCCCGCCTGGCAGAAACGGCAGCCGCGGATACATCCTCGAAACACCTCTAAAACAACGCGGTCGTGAACAATTTCAGTTGATGGAACTATCATTTTAGTCGGATAATAAACGCTATCTAAATCCTGGATAATTCTTTTTGTTATTATCTCCGGTGCATTTTCTTTAGCAGTGCGCGATGCAATTGTTCCGTCTTCATTATAAGTAAACTCATACAGACTTGGAACATATGTGCCGGGAATCTGCGCTGCAGCAATTAAAAACTCGCGTTTTGATTTTCCCTCTTTGCGGTATTCACGGTATAAATCCACGATTTCAGGTAAATGTTCTTCACCCTCACCGATTGAGAATAAATCAACAAAATCACAAAGCGGCTCAGGATTGTATGCACAAGGTCCTCCTGCAATTACAAGCGGCGCATCTTCGCCTCTGTCCTCAGCACGAATCTTAATTCCACCAAGGTCTAACATATTTAAAACTGCAGAATAGCACATTTCATACTGCAATGTAAATGCAACTATGTCAAAATCGCAAAGCGGGTCACCGCTTTCTAAACTATACAGCTTAATATCATTTGCGCGCATAGCCTCTTCCATATCTGACCATACTGCAAAAGCGCGCTCGCACCAGACGCCATTCATATTATTAAGAACACCGTATAATATGCGAAGTCCGAGGTGCGACATACCTATTTCATAAACATCAGGGAAACAAAATGCAAACCGTAAATCAACATCCTTTTTATCTTTCATTGTGGCATTGTATTCTCCGCCAGTATAGCGTGCAGGCTTTTGAACACTACTTAAAATCCTGTCTAATCCTTTTTGCATCTTGCATCCTCCTTGTGTTTGTTGCTTTATATATAATAGCGGATTTTTCAAAAATTTACAAGAGAAAAAATAAAAGACGCCGTTACGGCGTCTTTTAAAATTAGTCGACATTAACAGTCCAGTTAAACTTGTCAGCAACCTTGCCCCACTGAATGCCTGTAATGGTATCATAGAGTTTCTGGCTTACTGCACCGATTTCATTGTTGTTAATTGTGAATACATCATCCTTATATCTAAGTTTGCCAACAGGTGAAATAACAGCAGCAGTACCTGTACCAAAGCACTCTTCCAAGGTGCCGTCTTTAGCAGCTGCAACAAGCTCGTCAACAGAAATTCTTCTTTCCTCAACATCGTAACCGAGCGACTTACAAAGCTCAATAACAGAGTTTCTTGTAACGCCCGGGAGAATGCTTCCGTTGAGCATCGGAGTAATTACCTTACCATTAATCTTAAAGAAGATGTTCATAGCGCCAACTTCTTCTATGTACTTTCTCTCAACACCGTCAAGCCAGAGAACCTGTGAATAACCATCATCATGCGCCTTGACCTGAGCAGCAAGACTTGCAGCGTAGTTACCGCCGGTCTTTGCAAATCCCATACCGCCCTTTACTGCGCGGACATAGTCATCTTCAATCCAGATACCAACCGGAGCAAGGCCGTTTTCATAGTATGCACCACTCGGAGCAAGAATAATGATGAACATATATGTCTTAGACGGTGCAACGCCCAAGAATTCATCAGTTGCAATAACAAACGGTCTGATATAGAGTGATGTTCCGTCATCCTCCGGAATCCACTCCTCGTCGACCTTAACGATTGCCTTAACGGCATCAACAAAGTCTTCAACCGGAATTTCAGGAATGCAAAGACGCTCGTTACTTGCATTAGCGCGCTTAGCGTTCATATCAGGTCTGAAAAGACGAGCCTTGCCGTCTGCACCGCGATATGCCTTTAAGCCCTCGAACATTTCCTGACCGTAGTGAAATACCATACAAGACGGGTCAAGAGATAATGCACCGTACGGAACTATTCTTGCATCGTGCCAACCCTTTCCCTCAGTGTAGTCCATAATAAACATATGGTCAGTAAAAATTTTACCAAAGCCAAGCTTTGTGCCCGGAGCCGGTTTAGCCTTCGGGGTTGTTGTCTTTTGAATTTTAATATCTAACATTTTCTATGCCTCCCAAATGCAATTTAGTTTATTATATCACATTTTTCTTCTTATGCAAACAATAATTTGCACAGAATAAAAACTTTTTTTTGCTACATTTTCGTTACATTATTGTCTTTACACTTGTTATAAATAATTTTTTGTGTTAAAATCCATTTATAAGGTGGTGGAATTATGAAGCGTTTCTTTTCGGTTTTACTTATTTTCACATTACTTTTTGTTCCGTTTTCAACATCTGCCGCAAACGAAGTTTATGTCGGCATAAATAATGCAATGCTTTCTCTTACAAATCATATGCCGTATAACTCAGGTGGTACTTGGTATATGGATTACATTGATTTCACGCGCGGAGATTTAGGGCTTAGCGCATCATATAATAAAAACCTCGGTACCGCTGTTGTTTACAACGGTGAAAAAGCTCTTGTTTTTGATATAAATAGTGGAACAGCTACCATAAATAATAAAAAGCACAATCAAAAAGCCGTTTTAAAAAACGGCACGGTCTATCTTCCTGTTTCATTTGTATGTGAACAGTTTGGAATTAGCTATTCATATTTAAACGAGGTCTCTACTCTTCGTCTTGTAACAACCTCAAGTATGTCGGACTCTATGTTTGTCTATATCGCAAAAAACAGAATCCCAGAACTTCTTTACGAATACAATGCTAAGAACACTTTAGAAACTCCAAAAAACGACAACGTTGATAAAATTGAAAACAATATAGCAACAGATTCTCGTTCGCAAACAATTTATGTAACCATTGACATTAAAGATGATAAAAATTTGTCGCAGGTACTTGCGTTACTCGACAGCTATAATGTGGGGGCAACTCTCTTCTTATCCAAAAATGCTATGCGTGATGATACTTTAGTGCGTAAAGTATACGCAAGCCGTCACTCAATCGGAATTTATGCAGATAATGTTCAAAATGCCGACAATGTAAACGAATTGCTCTGCAATATTACGAAAATAAAAACGCGTCTTTTGAGCTTTCAAACAAAAATAGCAGATGCCGAAAAATTCGGATATCGTCAATGGGGTTGCAGTATTGATGGCACAAAGCGCTCAGCATCGCAAATCATTTCTGCACTTGATCAGCGCGACTTTACTGTCTTGCATTTCGATGACAGCGATGATTCGCTAGCCAAAATGAAACGTATTTTCCCCAATATTGTGCATAAAAATTTCACGGTTCGCACAATAGATATTATTATGACACCGGTTCTGCCTTAAGGAGACATTTCTTATGAAAAAAAAGCAAGAAGAGACATTTACGCTTTTAAATGATTTCACACGTTATCTCGCAACAGTCGGTGGAAGATCACCCAAAACCTGTGATGAGTATTTTTTAGATTTGCGGCTGTTCTTTCGTTATATGAAATGGTTTTTCGCCTTAGCACCCGAAGCTTCGCTAGAAACACTTGATGAAATCTCTATTTCAGATGTCAACCTTGAGCTTATTACAAGAATAAAACTCACGGATGTTTACGCATATCTCGACTACCTTGCGCGCGAGCGCCCTACACACCCTAACAGTAAGATTTCAAAGCGTGGTCTTTCCGCAACAAGCCGCGCACGTAAAATTGCGGCAATACGAGCTTTTTATAAGTATTTGGAGAAAAAAGCTCGCGTTATAAATTCAAACCCGATGAGCGACCTTGAAACTCCTAAAATTCGTCGTTCTCTTCCTCGTTATTTATCATTAAATGAAAGCCTTTCGCTTTTAGAGCATATTGACGGACCGTTCCGCGAGCGCGATTACTGTATTATTACTATTTTCTTAAATTGCGGTTTACGTGTATCAGAGCTCTGTGGAATAGATTTAACAGATATTCGAGACGACCAGCTTCGCGTTATCGGTAAAGGCAACAAAGAACGAGTTGTGTATTTAAATGATGCCTGTATCAATGCACTAAACACATATTTAGAGATTAGAAAACAAATTAAAGAAATTCGTCCGGCAGACAGAAATGCGCTCTTTATAAGCAAGAAGAAGAATCGAATAAGCACCGAAACCGTTAAGTGGCTTGTTAAAAAATATTGTAGTTTTGCAGGACTGGACCCGAAAATTTCAGTTCACAAATTGCGACACACTTCCGCCACGCTTATGTATCGAAACGGCGTTGATGTTCGTGTTCTGCAAGAAATTTTAGGGCATCAAAATTTAAATACAACAGAAATTTACACACATGTTGAAGAGGAAGACTTACGAACCGCTGCAAAAGTTAATCCCTTGTCAAAAGTAACTTTAGATGAAAAGAAATAGCATCTCATATGAGATGCTATTTTTGTATATTTCTCAAAACTTTTTCAAAAACTACACGCAAGGAGGAATTTAAATGTTTAATAAAAAATCAATTATTTTAATTTTATGTGTTCTAACTTTCGCTTTTACAGGTTGTGGCAAGAAAGAAGAAATGCCAAATATAACAGCATCAATTGACGATATAACCGATGCAATAACAACAGAAATTAAAACCTCATTGCAAAATGCCGGTGTCGCCATTGAATCTGGTGTTGAAAACGGGATGCTAGGTTCATACAGTGTCAAAAGGTTAAATGATGAAGACTTTAATCTCCCCATTGAATATGATAAGTCAAAGCTGGAAGACGCTCTTGTAGTAACGCATATGATGAATGTGAAATCGGATATGATTATAGTTTTAAAGGCAAAAACAGATGCTGACATTCCCGAAGTTGAAAATTATATTAAGAAAATAAATCAAGATCATCTAAAAGCCTGGGAGACTTATCTCCCCGACCAATACGAAAAGGTTAAAAACGGAATGACAAAAACATTCGGCAGATATGTTATATATGTAACTTTTGATGAACCAAACAAAATAATGTCTGCTGTTGAAAATCTGATGAAATAAATAAAGGCTATCCGTTAATATAACGGATAGCCTTTATTTTCCTTCAAAAACGCATTTTTCAGCTTTGCAAGAGCTTTTGTTTCAA
The DNA here is from genome assembly GCA_045589235.1 of Eubacteriales bacterium. GTDB lineage: Bacteria > Bacillota > Clostridia > Oscillospirales > JAAYXM01 > RGIG7332. The sequence continues at coordinate 14,126 of JAZNOR010000060.1, forward strand.
TACGCGACACATATGACCGTGATATTTTACATTTTGTTGCAATTTCTCTTTGCGTGTATCTTTTTTGGTTATACAGCCCATAACGCATTGCAATAATTTCTCGTTCTCTGTCATCTAAAACATCTCGTACAAGCTCATGAAGAAAAAGCTCAGTATCCTGCGCATCTATTCGCTCAAGTCGTACATCATTTTCACTTATTACGTCCATCAGTGCGAGGGAATTCCCCTCTTTATCCGTATCAATGGAGTCTGATAAAGATACCTCGCCTGCAAGTTTTTTTGTTTTACGAAAATGCATTAAAATTTCATTTTCAATGCAACGTGCCGCATAAGTAGCAAGACGCGTTCCGTGTGTTGCTTTAAAAGTAGTAACGCCTTTAATCAAGCCAATCGTGCCGATTGATATAAGGTCTTCCTGGTCGGAATTGCCTGTGTAATATTTTTTGATTACGTGTGCAACCAAGCGCAAATTATGTTCAATAAGCTTATTTCGTGCATCCTCATCGCCTGCGCGATATTTTTCAAGATATTCTCTTTCTTCAGCTGCCGTAAGTGCACGCGGAAACGAGCCTGTTGAAACAAAAAGTGCAAAATAAAAGCTGTTTGCAAAAAAAGCCAGTAATGAACCTAACATAAAAACATTCTCCTTTACGTTTAATTACTACGCAAAGGAAGAAAATAAATTGCCTGTCTTTAAAAATTAAGACATGCAAGTTATTTGTTTCTCATATAGTGGAACAAATACTGCTGAGCAATTCCCGAAAACTCACCAAAATCCGGTGCGTTTCCTCCATAAAATTCATCCATTGCTCTTTTCATCCACACATCAATTGGAAAAGCGTCAAATTTCCCCATTCCGAAAAGCAGAACGCAATCAGCAACCTTTTTTCCTACACCACTAAGCTTTAAAAGTTCTTTTCTTGCAAGTTCAGTTGGCATATTTTTAATTGAATCCAAGTCGATTTCACCGCAAGAAACAAGTTTTGCAGCATTTAAAATATATTTAGCTCTATATCCTGCACGAAGCGGTTCAAGGTCTGACAATTCACACTTAGCAAGATTTTCAGGCGTTGGAAAGCTGTGTAGCTTTACACCAAAATCTTCAACCTCTTTGCCAAAAAGCTCGCACATTTTTTCAATTATCGAGCGAATCCTTGGTATGTTATTGCACTGGGATATTATAAAAGAGATAAGAGCTTCCCACGGTTCTTGCTTCAAAATTCTGATACCTTTGCCAAAGTCCATAGCAATTTTCAATTTTTCATCATCCAAAGAATTTCTTATCACTTCATAATCGGTATATATATCAAAATATTCTGCCCAAAACTCATCAAAATCATTGCATTCAATGGAAACAACATCATTTTCACGCGAAACTCTTGCTATTCTTCCACCGGCAATTCCAACACCATTGCTGTCCCAACGAAAGCACTGGCCACAATCAAAAACCAGCTTTGGAATAAAATCATCACAGTTATGTATATAAACCTTTTTATCAGTTTTAATAATTTTCATCTGTATACTCCTTGCATAATATTGAATTTCTTGCTACAATTTATAATACACTCTTTTAATTCGAGGTGCAATAGTATGGAAACAATTTACACTATACCGATAAAAGAAGCATATGAGAAAAAATGCGCTTGTCCTATATGTACATTAGAATATGATTTAGAGCAAACTTCAATAGAGTATGTAATGGGTGCCGCTATGATGGAGCCGGATGTGCGCATTGAAACAAACCGTCTTGGTTTTTGTAAAAAGCACTTTAATGATATGTTAAAAATACAAAAACGTTTACCCCTTGGACTAATACTTGAAAGTCATACAAAAGATCTAGTATCTCTTTTAAATGAAAAGTCTGTTGATAAACGAAGCTTCCCTGCCCTTGCAGATAAAATTAAAACGGCAACGGATTCTTGCTTTGTTTGCAAGCAACTGTCCGAACGTATGGATAAATACTATTCTAACATTGTTCATCTTTGGTTAAAAGATGACGATTTTAAGAATTTAACACGTGAACAGGAGTACTTTTGCCCCCATCATCTCGGTGCATTACTATTCTTTGCGAAAAGCGAGTTGCCAAAAAAATTCTATTCTGAATTTTATTCAGACCATACAGCGAAAACCGCTGAGCTTTTAGCTGATCTATCAGACAAAACATCTCGTTTTTGTAAAAGCTTCGACCACAGATTTGCCAACGAACCATTAGGTGATGCAAAATCTGCAATCGAAGATACAATAAATTTCTTAAAAAAGGAGAATTAAATTATGAAAAAACTATGCTGTGTTTTATCATTGATTTTAATGCTCACTTTTGTATCATGCAAACCTTCAGAGCCGGAAATCTTAAAAACGCACAGGCAAACCTCTGTAGACAAAGTGTTTGATGCTTTAGCAAATTCTGAGTATGTAATAGGAAAAACTTACTACGAAATGTCCGACGGCACTTTTTTGTGCAATAACATTTCATATAAATATAAACTTGAACTTTCAGGAACGTTACATAGCGCTAAACAAGAAAGCTCATACATTATTTTGAGTAATGTAAAGGATTTAACATTCGATCAAGTATGGAAAGCAAGCGGCCTTTCAAGTAATACAAACGACTATTTTGACCCAAATGATGCAGTTATTGTAGCAATGAAATAAAAAAGCAGAGTCGTTGACTCTGCTTTTTAACTTCCAAAATCCTCAAGTAACTTTGCGAGCTCAATATCTCCCGTAACAGGAATTCCTTTGATAAGCAACCTTTTATCATAATTTCTAAGCGAATGCTCTGATATATCCGTTATTTTCAAAGGTGTGTTTTCACCTGTTTTGAAAACTGCAAGTCTTCCATTTAAAAGCTTTAATTCATATTCATTTTCAATCTTTTTTTGCGAAATTACAGGTGTCGTTGTCTCTTGCGATTGTTGCAAGCGTGACACTCCGCTTACTACAAAAGCGAGCATAATTAAAAACATACAAAATGCAATTGAAATCTTATTCTGTGTTTTTTTATTGTTCATTCCCAAAATTCTCCTTTATGCGTGTATAAACTTGTTTTTCCCACAAGTGCAAATTTTATACTTTTTTTATTTTTTTGATGCAAATTAAAAAGTTTTGTGTTATAATTGTATTGTATGTAATTTATTACCAAACAGGAGGTGCTCTCTCTTGAAGTTTAAATCATCAAAATCAAAAACAACAAAAAGAAAATTGTCTCCAATGACGCTTTTTGTTTTAAAGACAATCGGGCTTATTTTTGCTTGTACTGCAGGCTTTTGCATACTTGCATTTCTTTTCTATTTATTAAGTCTTGATTCTAAACTTGACATCGGCGTTGAGAGTATGAATTTAAATTACACATCGACCGTTTGTTATTTGGACGAAGATGGCAACGAGCACGAGCTTGAGCATCTGTATGCTACTCAAAATCGCACTTGGGTTGATATTGAAGATATGCCAAGCTACTTACCTTATGCTGCTATAGCAATCGAAGATGAACGTTTTGAAAAGCATCACGGCGTTGACTGGTATCGAACAATGGGCGCTGCCGCAAATCTTGTTTTGCAGATGCGCAGTGATTTTGGTGGCTCAACTATTACCCAACAGCTTGTTAAAAACATTACAGGTGATAAACAGGATACTGTGCGCAGAAAACTTCAGGAAATCATGCGCGCGCTATATATTGAGCGTCATTATACCAAAGACACAATAATTGAATTATATTTAAATACCATTTACTTAAGTCAAGGTTGTTATGGTGTTTCTACCGCTGCAGATATATACTTTGATAAAGAGGTTTCCGATTTAACACTTGCAGAATCTGCGGCAATTGTGGGAATCACAAATCTTCCAACATATTATGACCCATATATAAATCCAGAAAACAATCTAAAGCGTCAGCGCAATATATTAGCTAAAATGTTAGAGCTTGAATTCATAACACAAGAAGAATACGACGAAGCAATCAGTCAGAAGCTTGAGTTTAAGCACGAAAAGCGAAAGGAACAACTTGGCAGTGTTCAATCATATTTCGTTGACCAGATTATAACCGACGTTATCGCAGATCTTATGGAAGAACAAGGTCTTTCCTATCAGGTTGCTGAGAAAATGATTTTCTCAGGCGGTCTTAAAATTTACGCTACAATTGACCCGAAGGTTCAATCCGTTATGGATAAATATTATCAAAACGATTCCAACTGGCCATCATCAAGCGGTAGCGGAAAACCGGAGAGCGCAATGGTTATTATGGACCCGTATACCGGTGAAGTGCGCGGTATGATTGGTGGGCGTGGTAAGAAAACATCTAACCGCGGATGGAACCGTGCAACTCAGACATTCCGGCAGCCGGGAAGCTCCATCAAGCCGGTCGCAGTTTATGCACCAGCAATTGAATACGGTCTTATAAATCCGCAAACGGCAATTGATGATACTCCATTTACCGTGCTAAACGGTAAAGCTTACCCAAAAAATGAAACACGCACATATCAAGGTAGAATGACCGCAACAAAAGCTATTATGGAATCGATTAATACCGTGGCTGTAAAAGTTTTAAACGACTTAACTCCCGAGCGCTCATATAATTTTATGACCACTAATTTAAGCTTCTCAAAGCTTAACAAGGATACCGATAAAAACCTTGCTCCACTCGCGCTTGGTGGTCTTACAAAAGGTGTTTCAACACTTGAAATGGCTGCTGCATACTCAGCATTTGTTAATAACGGAACATATATTGAGCCGCATACTTATACTAAGGTATTGGATAATCAAGGAAATGTTCTTTTAGAGAAAAAGCCTGAAGTCATTGATGCTATGAGCGAAAAAACTGCATCATATATGAACTATATGCTCTCTAAAGTTATGAGCACTGGCGGTACGGGTAATTTAGCAAGATTTTCTGAAAGCATTGCATCTGCAGGCAAAACGGGTACTACCGATGATGATAAAGACCGTTGGTATGTCGGTTATACTCCGTATTACAGCGCGGCAGTATGGTATGGTTATGATAGCCCAAAATCAATACCGAAAGGACTATCCCCTGCACTGTCTGCATGGAAAAAGATTATGGCTGAAATTCACAAAGACTTACCTGCAAAAGATTTTGTAAAAGATGACAACTTCACAACGGTAAATATATGCTCAATGAGTGGACTTCTTCCGAACGAATACTGCTCATCTGACCCGCGCGGAACTTGTGTTGTAAGCGGCTACTTCCATAAAGACGATGTACCCACTAAACGTTGTAAGGCTCACATTGCCGTTGAGCTTGATAGTGAAACAATGATGCAACCGTCTGAATTCTGTCCTAAAGAAAACATCAAGACATACGGACTTTTAAATTTTTCGCGTTTCTTCCCTATTGGCGGAATTTTAGTTGGCGATGAAAAGTATGTTATTCATGAATCTTCACCGGCCGATGGTGAGAATTACTTTGCATCTGCTTCACCGTCCGTCAGGGATACTTGTACAAAACATTCAGCTGAAATTATACAAGATCCACCAAAAGATGAAGAAACATCTGAAAAAACCGAAGAGACATCTGATGAAGAAGAGATTTCAGATGAAGAACCCGAAAATGAGCCGACAATATGATTGTATGGTGCTGTCTTTACTGACGGCACCATACTTTAACGAAGGAGACAATATATGAAACAACTTACTTTTGCAATTCCCTGCCTTTTTGGATTGGAAGGAATCGTTGGTAATGAATGTAAACGCTTAAACTTGGCTAATATTAAAGTAGAAAATGGCAGAGTGCTCTTTACAGGGACGCTCGAAGATATGGCACGTGCCAATTTATGGATACGTTGTGGCGAGCGAATTTTAATTCGTTTAGCTGAATTCGAAGCTAAAAGCTTTACCGAGTTATTTGACGGAGTTAAAGCACTTTCGTGGGAAGACTTCATTCCAAAAGACGGTGCTTTTCCGGTAAAAGGTCACGCTCTTCACTCGCAACTGCATTCCGTTCCCGACTGCCAGAGTATTATCAAAAAAGCAGTTGTTGAACGACTTAAAGAAAAATATAAACTTTCGTGGTTTGAAGAAACAGGCGTTAAATATCAGATTCAATTTGGTATTTTAAACGATATTGCCAGCATATACTTAGACACCTCCGGTCCCGGTCTTCATAAACGCGGCTACCGTGCACGCGCAAATGATGCTCCTCTTCGTGAAACTTTAGCTGCCGGTATGGTTGACTTAGCGCACTATCGTGGTCGTGAAGCAGTTTATGACCCATTCTGCGGTTCCGGAACAATTTTAATCGAGGCGGCAATGATTGCTCAGAACAGAGCGCCCGGATTATACCGCCGTTTTGCGGCTGAGGCTTGGCACAATTCAAACGAGGATATGTGGCGCACGCTCAGAGCTGATGCAAAATCCAAAATATTCAAGCGTGACTTTCGCCTCTTTGGTTCAGATATTGACGATAATGCATTAAATGTTGCTATAGGAAATGCCGCTAAAGCAGGAGTGGCACAGTATATTAAATTTAAAAACTGCGACGTTTTGAAATGGAAGCCTGAAGACGAATCAGGAATTGTTATAACAAACCCGCCTTACGGTGAGCGCCTCTTGGATATTCAGCAGGCAGAATCGCTCTATCGTACTCTCGGTCAGGTAATGCGCAGAAATCGCGAATTTTCCACCTATATAATTTCATCACACAACGAACTTCCCCGCCTCTACGGCCGCAATCCAACAAAGCGCCGCAAGTTATATAATGGAATGATTAAGTGCGAATATTATATGTATTACTAATGAGTGCTAAAGGTAAAATTTGTTAACATTTCTTTAATTCACCGTATTTTAAAGAAAACGCAAGAAAAACGAAGATATATTGAGATACAAGGATTTATTTTTGTTATTTCTTTAAAAATTCTTTTTTGTTAAGTAATTTGCTTTTTTACCTACTTGCATACTTTTTAAAGTTGTTTTATTATATTAATAGTCTTTAGCACTCGGTATCAATGAGTGCTAAAAATGAAGCTGTAATTATTTAAGGAGGATATATATTATGACACTTAAACCATTAGCAGACCGTGTTGTTCTCAAGATGGTCGAAGCTGAAGAAACAACAAAGAGCGGTATTATCTTGACAGGTGCCGCAAAAGAAAAGCCACAGGTTGCTGAAGTTATCGCAGTTGGCCCGGGCGGTAATGTTGACGGTAAGGATATTGTTATGCACGTTAAGTGCGGAGACAATGTTATTATGAGCAAGTACTCAGGCACTGAAGTTAAAATTGACGGTGTTGAATACATCATTGTTCGTCAGAGTGACATTTTAGCAATTGTTGAGTAATTTAAGGAGGAATAAATAATGGCTAAAGAAATTCTTTTCGGTGAAGACGCTCGCCGTGCTCTTGAGCGTGGTATCAATTCACTCGCAGATGCTGTTAAAATCACACTTGGTCCTAAGGGCCGTAACGTTGTTTTAGACAAGAAGTTCGGTGCTCCGCTTATCACAAATGACGGTGTTACCATCGCAAAGGAAATCGAACTTGATTGCCCGTTTGAAAATATGGGTGCACAGCTTGTTAAGGAAGTTTCAATCAAAACAAACGATGTTGCAGGTGACGGTACAACTACTGCTACCCTTCTCGCTCAGGCTATGATTCGCGAGGGTATGAAGAATGTTGCTGCAGGTGCAAACCCGATGATTATGAAGCGCGGTATCTCCGCTGCTATCGACACCGCAATTGAGGCTGTAAAAGCTTCAGCTCAGAAAATCAACGGCTATGAGGATATCAAGCGCGTTGCTTCAGTTTCTTCCGCAAGTGAAAAGGTCGGTGAACTCATCGCTGATGCAATGGAGAAAGTTTCATCAGATGGCGTTATCACTGTTGAAGAGTCAAAAACCGCTGAAACATACTGCGAAGTTGTTGAAGGTATGCAGTTTGACCGCGGTTACATCTCACCGTATATGTGCACAGACACAGACAAGATGGAAGCTGTTATCGACGATGCTTACATTTTAATTACCGATAAGAAGATTTCAAACATTCAGGAAATCTTACCTCTCCTCGAGCAGATTGTTCAGTCAGGTAAGAAGCTTGTTATCATCGCTGAGGACATTGAGGGTGAAGCACTCGCTACTCTCCTTGTCAACCGTCTCCGTGGTACATTTACCGTAGTCGGTGTTAAGGCTCCGGGCTTTGGCGATCGTCGCAAAGAGATGCTTAAAGACATCGCTATCTTAACGGGCGGTACAGTCATTTCAGAGGAGCTTGGTATGGAGCTCAAGGAAGCAACAATGGCAGAGCTTGGTCGTGCTCGTCAGGTTAAGGTTTCCAAGGAAAACACAATCATAGTTGACGGTGCAGGCGATGCTAATGAAATCGCCGGCAGAGTTGCTCAGATTCGTGGCGAGATTGAAACAACAACAAGTGACTTTGATCGTGAGAAGCTTCAGGAGCGCCTTGCTAAGCTTGCAGGCGGTGTTGCAGTAATCAAAGTTGGTGCTGCTACCGAAGTTGAAATGAAAGAACAGAAGCTCCGCATCGAAGATGCTCTCAACGCTACTCGCGCCGCTGTTGAAGAAGGCATCGTCGCAGGCGGTGGTACAGTATTCGTCAATACAATTTCTGCTGTTGAAAAGCTTCTTCCGAAGTTTGACGGTGATGCTAAGACCGGTATTAAGATTATTGCTAAGGCTTTAGAGGAGCCGGTTCGTCAGATCGCTGCAAATGCAGGTATCGACGGTGCTGTTGTTCTCGATAAAATCAAAAACAGCCGCCGCAATGGTTACGGTTATGACGCATTAAATGACAAATATGCTGATATGATTAAGATTGGTATCGTTGACCCGGCAAAGGTTACACGTACAGCTCTTGAAAATGCAGCTTCAATCGCATCTATGGTTCTCACAACAGAGACCTTGGTTGCAGATAAGAAAGAACCTGCTCCGGCTGCTGCAGCACCGGATATGGGCGCAGGAATGGGAATGTACTAAAATTTATAAAAAAAGGCTAGACGTTAAGTCTAGCCTTTTTTCCATTTACTTAGCTTTTTATTTATGTTAAAATAAATAAAATTGGAGGTGTATTCTATGCATTTAACAAGTGAAGAAAAGCTTGTTTTAGATAGCGGATTTATTTCTGCATTCAACTATTCCCCAACACGTTATTTTTCTGCTCCCGGTCGCACCGAAATCGGCGGAAACCATACCGACCATCAACGAGGTCGCGTACTTGCCGCCGCGGTAAATCTCGATATACGTGCCGCTGTTTCCAAAAATTACACTAATATTATCCGTGTTATGTCAGAAGGATACCCTCTTTGTGAAGTTGATGTAAATGATACTGTTCCTAAAGAAAACGAAAAAAACACCACTACATCTTTAATTCGTGGTATTGTTTCTGCATTTAAAGAGCGTGGTTGTAATGTTTCAGGTTTTGACGCATATTGTATTTCTTCCGTATTGTCAGGTTCCGGACTCAGTTCCTCAGCAGCTTTTGAAGTTTTAATCGGAACAATTATAAATAATTTATTTTTTGATGCAAAAATTTCTCAACCTGAAATTGCAAAAATCAGCAAATATGCTGAAAATGTTTTTTTTGGAAAGCCCTGTGGTCTTATGGTCCAGACCGCATCTGCTGTCGGAAATCTTATAACAATAGATTTTTATGATAAAGAAAAACCTGAAATCCGATCGGTGAATTTTGACTTTTCTACCTGTGGTCATGCTCTCTGCATTATAGACACACATTCAAGTCATGCAGACTTAACCGATGAATATGCAGCTATAACAAATGAACTGAAGACAATTTGTTCTTATTTTGACAAAGAAGTCTTAACAGAGATTGATGAAAATGCTCTTTATAGCGTTCTTCCTGCCATCCGCAAAAAATGCGGGGATCGTGCAGCTTTGCGTGCAATGCATTTTTACAAAGAAAATGCACGTGTTTTAAAGCAGGTTTCTGCTTTGGAGCGCGGTGATTTTAATGAATTTTTATCGCTTATCAAAGAAAGCGGATACTCGTCATATATGTATTTGCAAAACGTAATTCCACAGGGTAGAACTAAAAATCAAGATGTAGCTTTTACGCTTTCGCTTTGTGATTATTTACTAAACAGGAAAGGAGCTTTCCGTGTTCACGGTGGCGGTTTTTCCGGCACTGTTCAAGCGTTTGTTCCATTTGATATCTTAGATTATTTTGTAAGCGGAATTGATTCAATTTTAGGAAAAAACTCCTGCCTTGTTTTATCGGTTCGTAAACACGGTGGAGTTGAATGTGAGGTTAAATAATGAAAAAAATTCTCTTCGTATGCCACGGAAACATCTGCAGAAGCCCTATGGCTGAATTTGTTTTTCGCGATATGGTAAAAAAAGCTGGCGTTTCTGATAAAGTTTACATAGCATCAGCGGCTACAAGTCGTGAAGAGCTGGGAAATCCTGTTCATCCCGGAACGCGCGCAAAACTCTCACCTTTAGGAATTTCAACTAAAGGCAAATATGCCGTTCAGATGACAAAAGCCGACTACGATGAATA
>JAZNOR010000061.1:0-14705 GCA_045589235.1 Eubacteriales bacterium
ATTTTTTACCGATATCAAAAGAGGATATGCAGGCACGCGGATGGGATGAGTATGACTTCCTTTGCATAACGGGAGATGCATATGTAGACCACCCGAGTTTTGGGTTTGCTATTATTACGCGAACACTTGAAGCAGCGGGATATAGAGTTGCAGTGCTTTCACAACCTGACTGGAATAATTTAAACGATTTCAAAAAGCTTGGCAGACCAAGACTTGGTGCACTTATAACCGCGGGCAATATCGATTCAATGGTCGCACACTACACTGTCGGTAAAAAACGCAGAGAACGCGATGACTATACACCCGGCGGTGTTATGGGAAAACGCCCTGACCGCGCGGCAATAGTTTACAGTCAGTGCGTTAAACGCGCATACCCCGATTTGTTTGTATCCATCGGCGGCCTTGAGGCATCTCTCCGCCGTTTCGCACATTACGACTATTGGGATGATTCGGTAAGACGTTCAATTCTTTTAGATTCGGGTGCTGATGTGCTCGTTTACGGAATGGCGGAAAATACAATGGTCGCGCTTGCAGACGCTTTGCAAAATGGGAATAGTATTAAAAGTTTGCGAGGAGTGTGCTATGCAACGGATGACCCGTCTGATTGCACGTTTACCTATACAATCTGTCCATCATTTGAAGAGGTTACTGAGCAGAAAAAATCATATGCCAAGGCTACGAAAATCCAGCAAAATGAACAGGATGCAGTAGTTGGGCGCGCGATAATTCAGCGCCACGGCAAAACTTTTGTGGTACAGAATCCGCCACCGATTCCACTTACTACCGAGGAGTTCGACAAAACCTATGCATTGCCCTATATGCGTGCATACCATCCAAGCTATGAAAGCAAAGGCGGAGTCAAGGCGATTGAAGAGGTGCAACATTCGATCATTCACAACCGTGGTTGTTTTGGTGGCTGTAATTTCTGCTCGCTTGCGTTCCATCAGGGCAGAGCGATATCAATCCGTAGTCACGAATCGGTTGTTGCCGAGGCTGAAAAGATAGTTAAAAGCCCGGAGTTTAAAGGATATATTCACGATGTAGGTGGTCCAACGGCGAATTTCAGACATCGCTCGTGCGATAAGCAGATTGAACACGGAATGTGTAAGCACAATTGTCTCGCTCCCACCCCGTGTAAGAATTTAAAAGTCGACCATAAGGATTATTTATCGCTCCTTCGAAAAATCCGTGCAATTCCCGGTATTAAAAAGGTATTTGTACGCTCGGGAATCCGCTACGATTACCTTATGCACGATAAGGATGATGAATTTTTCCGCGAGCTGGTGCAGCATCACATAAGCGGTCAGTTAAAGGTAGCCCCCGAGCATTGTGTTGACTCGGTGCTCGATTATATGGGAAAACCGCATTTTGAAACATATAGGCGCTTTTACGATAAGTATTTCGCACTGAATCGCAAATTGAACAAAGAGCAGTATCTCGTTCCGTATCTTATTTCATCGCATCCGGGTTGCACATTAAATGATGCAATACGTCTTACGGAATATTTAAATTCAATCGGTCATATGCCCGAGCAGGTGCAGGATTTTTATCCAACACCGGGAACGCTTTCAACCTGTATGTACTACACGGGAATTGACCCGAGAACAATGAAAGAAGTTTACATTCCAAAATCTCCGCATGAAAAGGCTATGCAGAGAGCACTTCTGCAATGGCGAAAGCCTGAAAAACGCGCACTTGTGCTTGAGGCACTTAAAAAAGCAGGGCGCGAGGATTTAATCGGCTTTGGTAAGAGTTGTCTTATAAAGCCTGATAAGAGAGTGGTGAAAAAAGATGCGAGTGCTGGGAATAGACCCAGGTTACGCAATAGTGGGCTACGGTCTGGTCGAAAAGGTAGGAAACAGCGTTAAGCCGCTGCAATACGGCGTTATCCGCACAGAGGCAGACCTTCCGATTGAAACGCGGCTTTTGGAAATTTTTGATGACCTTACAAAGCTTTTGGATGCTTTTGCACCCGAGAGCGTTGCTATAGAAAAATTGTATTTTAACACAAATGAAAAAACTGCGATAAATGTAAGTCAGGCGCGCGGAGTAATCGTGCTTGCTTGCGCAAAAATGAACATCCCTGTTTTTGAGTATACGCCATTGCAGGTTAAAATGTCGGTCGTCGGCTACGGCAGGGCGGAGAAAAAGCAGGTGCAGGAAATGACGCGCTCAATACTTGGGCTTAAGAGTATTCCAAAACCCGACGATGCCGCTGATGCTTTAGCTATTGCAGTATGCCACGCGCATACGGCGGGCAGTATATTAAGTAAGGTATAAGGGGGAAAACCTGTGTTTTATTATTTAAAAGGTGAGCTTGCACATATTGAAAACGGCATCGCTGTAATTGATGTCGGCGGTGTAGGATACGCGTGTCACACGTCACTCACGTCGCTTTCAAAAGTAAATGCTCACGATAAAGTTACTTTTTACACATATCTGCACGTGCGTGAGGATATTATGGATTTGTACGGCTTTGCAGATAATGAGGAGTTAAATTGCTTTAAAATGTTAATCGGGGTGTCGGGAGTCGGTCCTAAGGCGGCACTTTCGATACTCTCGGTTGTTACCCCGACTCAGCTTGCACTTGCAGTTGCAAGCGAGGATGAAAAGCCGCTTCTTGCGGCATCGGGCGTCGGTAAAAAAATGGCGCAGAGAGTGCTACTTGAGCTTCGCGATAAGGTTGCAAAGGAACAGCTTGCGGTATCGGGCGGAGCGAAGGTTGAAATTCAAATTGCAAATGATGCTGAGGGCGAGGCGGTTGCGGCGCTCGCAGTGCTTGGATATTCGCGCGGTGAGATAGATTCTGTGCTCAAAACGATTGATACGGCCGGTCTTACGGTCGAAGAGATTGTTAAGAAAGCATTATTCGGACTTATGAGGTAAAAGTTATGAGTATTGAATTTAACGAGATAAATATGGAGGAAGAGGAGAGAATAGTCACCACTTCCTTGAATCGCGAGGATGAGGGCGAAGCATCTCTCCGCCCGAAAAAGCTTTGCGATTATCACGGTCAGGAGAAGGCTAAAGAAAATTTATCCGTCTTTATTGAGGCGGCGCAAAGACGCGGTGAGCCACTTGACCATGTGTTACTATACGGCCCTCCGGGTCTTGGTAAAACCACATTAGCAGGAATTATTGCAAATGAGATGAATGTTAATTTGCGCATAACCTCAGGTCCTGCAATTGAAAAGCCGGGTGACCTTGCGGCTCTTCTTACAAATTTAAATCAAAACGATATTTTATTCATAGATGAAATCCACAGATTAAACAAAAGCGTTGAAGAAATTCTATACCCCGCGATGGAGGACTATGCGCTTGATATCATAATCGGCAAAGGACCTGCAGCGCGCTCGATAAGACTAGATTTGCCGAAATTTACGCTTGTCGGCGCGACAACACGCGCGGGTCAGCTAACAACGCCGCTTCGCGACCGTTTTGGCGTTATGTTAAGGCTTGAACTCTACACACCTGAGGAGCTTAACACGATAGTTTCGCGCAGTGCGGAAATTTTAGGTGTTAAAATTGACGAAAGCGGTGCTCTCGAAATTGCAAAGAGAAGCCGCGGAACACCGCGAATTGCAAACAGAATTTTAAAAAGAGTTCGCGATTTTGCTGAGGTCCGTGCAGACGGCAACGTTACCGCAAAAGTTGCCGATATGGCACTTAATTCACTCGAAATTGATGAACTCGGTTTAGATGCGACGGACAGACGAATGCTTCACAGCATTATAACCACGTTTGGCGGCGGTCCTGTCGGTTTAGAAACGCTCGCGGCTACGATTGGCGAAGAGGCGATAACCTTAGAGGATGTTGTTGAGCCGTTTCTCCTGCAGAGTGGGTTCCTAAACAGAACACCTCGAGGGCGCTTGGCAACACGAAAAGCATATGAGCATTTGAATATGGAATTTCTAGGTCAGATAGAATTTTAGGAGGAATTTATAATGGGTAAGTATTTCGGAACAGACGGTATTCGCGGTGTTGCAAACACAGAACTTAGCTGCACTCTTGCTTTTAAAACAGGTCAGGCAGCGGCAATTGTACTTTCAAAAATTTCAAACGGAAAGGCGAAAATCTTTATCGGTAAGGACACTCGCATTTCTTCGACAATGCTTGAATGTGCACTCGCGGCAGGTATTGCATCGGTCGGCGCAGATGTTGGAGTTTTAGGTTATATGCCGACCCCGTCGGTCGCTTATTTAACAGTCAAGCACAAGGCAGATGCAGGTATTGTAATATCAGCGTCACACAATCCGATGGAGTATAACGGAATTAAAATCTTTAATGCAAACGGATATAAGTTATCAGACGAGCTTGAGGCTGAAATTGAAGAGATTATTGACTCTGATGAGCCGATAACTTTAGTTTCGGGTGCGGAACTCGGCAGAATTGAGAATCTTGAAAACTTAGCACACGAATATGTTGACTACCTTGCAGATACTATAGACGGTGACCTTTCAGGCATGAAGATACTTATCGACTGTGCAAACGGTGCATCTTCTTACACCGCAACCGAGCTTTTTGCAAAGCTCAATGCAGATGCAACAATTATCTTCAATGAGCCGAACGGCACTAATATCAATGCAAACTGCGGTTCAACAAAAATGGGCGCACTCAGCAAAAAGGTAGTTGAAGGTGGCTATGATGTTGGCGTTGCATTTGACGGCGACGCAGACCGTTGTCTTGTAGTTGATGAAAAGGGCAATATGGTAGACGGCGATATGATTATGGCGGTTTGCGCTGAGGTGCTCAAGGCTGAGGGAAAACTAAAAGGTAATGCATTTGTTGCAACTGTACTCAGTAACTTAGGTCTCCACGCTTATGCAAATGCGCGTGGAATCAAGGTTGCGGCAAGTTCGGTAGGGGATAGAAACGTGCTTGAGCTTATGCAGAAAGAGGGATACATTCTCGGTGGTGAGCAGTCAGGCCACGTTATTTTCTTAAACCACTCAACTACGGGTGACGGTGAGCTCACTGCAGTTCAGTTTTTAAACATTCTTAAAAACAGCGGCAAGAAGGTATCTGAGCTCGTTGGCGGAATTGAGCAGTATCCGCAGATTATGGTGAATGTCAGAGTTGAAAATGCAGTTAAGGCTCAGACTCTTGCAAGAGGTGAAGTTAAGGCTGCAAGTGAAGAAGTTGAAAAGATTTTAGGTGCAGACGGAAGAATTTTGGTTCGCCCAAGTGGTACCGAGCCGCTTGTTCGAGTGATGGTTGAAGGCAAGGATACAGAGCAGGTTTCCGAGCTTGCGCACAAGGTTGCAAAAATAATTGAAAAGGTTGCAACAAAGCTATAATTTGGCACTTTCAACAAAAAATGACAAAAAAATATTCAGTTTTTTTGAAAAAATACTTGACATAGGGGGAGAGTGCGATATATAATAATGATACAATGTCGGATAATAGTATTGAATCGCTTTGCGATGAAAAGCTTGTTGAATTTGCCGCAAGAGGCAATGAAGAAGCATCCGATATTTTAATTGCAAGGTATACTTCTTCTGTC
The DNA here is from genome assembly GCA_045589235.1 of Eubacteriales bacterium. GTDB lineage: Bacteria > Bacillota > Clostridia > Oscillospirales > JAAYXM01 > RGIG7332. The sequence continues at coordinate 5,504 of JAZNOR010000061.1, forward strand.
AGGTATCTTGCTCGCCCATATTTTTTAGCAGGTGGCGATGCGGAGGATTTGGTGCAGGAGGGTATGATTGGTCTTATAAAGGCTATGCGTTCGTTTGATGCAAATTCAAACGCCAGTTTTAAAACGTATGCATGTGCCTGTATAAAATCAAAGCTTCTCAGTGCGCTTGAAAGTGCACTTAGAAAAAAGCACGGGCCTTTAAATCAGTATATTTCCCTTGAAGCCCCTTTCTTTGACAGTAATCCTGAACAGATGACGTTTATCGAAACTCTGCTCGGAACAGCGGATGATCCGGTGGAATACGTCATCGGTAATGAAGCGTTAGAAGAATTGTCGCAAGCTCTTGACGGAATTTTATCCGACTTTGAAGCGAAAACGCTGTCGTTGTATTTAGAAGGTAGGTCTTATCAGGAAATTTCTAAAATTACGGGCAAGCCGCAAAAATCTGTTGATAATGCGGTTCAGCGAATTCGCAAAAAGCTTGTTTCAAAGCTTTCTGAAAAAGGTGAAAGCAGACGATAGTCTGTTGGCATAAAACACAAATCAAAGAGAGGGTTCTAAACATGTACGAAGACAAGACATTAGTATGTAAAGAGTGTGGAGCAGAGTTCGTGTTCACCGCAGGTGAGCAGGAGTTCTATGCAGAGCGTGGCTTCCAGAATGAGCCGCAGCGTTGCAAGGCTTGCCGTGATGCTCGCAAGAATGCTAGCCGCGGTCCGAGAGAGTACTTCACAGCAACATGTGCAGCTTGCGGTGGTGAGGCTAAGGTTCCGTTCGAGCCGAAGACTGACCGTCCGGTATACTGCAGCGATTGCTTCGCTCGTATGCGTGAGAATGGCTAATATATCATTCTAAGGCAGTTTAAAAGGATACGACATAATACGTCGTATCCTTTTTTGCATTTTAATGAAAATATGTTATTTTTTTACATAAAGCAAATTTGTGTATTTTTAAACGTGGCACTCTGCGGATAATAATTATTTACAAAAATGCAATAAAATAATAAAAAGTGCAAAGAAAGTGCAAAAAATGGTGATTATTTAATCAAAAACATATTGCTAATTTTGTAACACTATGGTAATATTTATTATGGGTATGTGACTAATTACATATTCAAAAAATATTAATATTTTGAGGAGGAGAATCAAAATGGCAAAAACAATGAAGAAGCTTGTGTCTTTCATTTTGGCTTTTGCAATGGTACTCGCGTTTGTACCGGCAGGCTTAATTGATGCACAGGCAGAAGCAATCGTATGGGCCGGCGCTGATAATACGGCTACATACTCAATGCCGAGCTTGCAGGGTACTTCGGAAGTACCGCTTGCAAACTTTGTTGACTATACGTCAGCAACAGCTCTTTCGTTCGGCGACTATCAAATTGGCGAAACTTACCCAAAAGGTGTTATCGCAGCTGACCCGGTAGGAACCGGATTGTGGAGGTATGGCGGTGAGTTTTCAGCCTACAATAATGGAGAGTTTTACATTAGACTCCATAGAGCTAACCGTCGTGTTGTAGTAATCGAATCACGTGGTCAGGATGCATACTTCACTATCACAGTTAAGCTTCCGAGTGTTGCTGGCAATTATGCACTCAAGCTTGAAAACTATGTACATGAATATGATAAAAGACTTACAGATGCAATTGATGTATACTACATTCCTGAAGGAGCAACTGCTGCTGAATCAATTGCAAACGATGAGAACTTACTCTCAACCGTTTACGGTCATAAGGATAACAGCGACAGAGGTAATGCTACCTATAGCCGCTATTTAACAGTAGGTGCTTTTGAAGTAACAGAGAAAATGGCAGGTCAGGATGCTACGTTTGCGATTGCAACCTCAAAGAAGGCGACAATCACAGAATCGGAAGACGAATCTGCTAAATACTGGGAAGCAATGCGCTTCTACGGTTTAAAGCTTGATGGTGACCCGACTGCGGTTATTACCGAGGCATATTTTGAGGATGCACCGAAGACTCTCGGCGCAAAAGAGAGCGCTCAGCTCACTGTTAAAGCAACAAGAGTTGACGGTGTTCCGGCTAATATGGGCGTCGCAACCGTTACATACGAATCATCAGATAACAGCATTGCAACCGTTGATGAAAACGGTGTTGTAACAGCTGTTGGCGATGGTCTTGTAACCATCACAGCAACTGTTGATTCAAACAAGGTTCGCGAGAAGGCATATACAACCATTTTCTGCGGTGAACCGTGGGCAGGCGCTGATAACATTACAGTTTATGACTTTACTAAGTCAAGCGGCAACGCAATCGGTTCATTAGATGTATACGGTAAGGCAGGAAATACCAACTGGTATGAAATTGCAGGCAACAACGTAAATGCAGGTGTAAATACTAAGTACAATATGTACTCAAGTAAGCGCGCTCAGTTTGCAGCAAATGACGCAAACGGCTTATATGCTCCGGTAATCAAGTTACCGAGCACACCTGGTAAGTATGTTCTTTCAATGAGCTACTACAGTGCAAATTGGGGTGGTAATGATTTAACATTCTACCTCTGTGAGAATAATGCTAGCACTGCAGGTAATCCGGCAGCTATTATGAGCGCAGAAAATATCATTGCGCAGACAAAGCGTGTTCACCTTGGAGAAAGTGACATCCCTGCTAAAGTAGCTAATGTTGCTGTTATCACAGTTACTCCGGATATGGCAGACAAGGAATACATTTTAGGTCTTAACGCTGCATCATCTCTTGCTAACAGCTCGTTCACAGGCACACATGGTCTTATCCTCAATAACTTCACCTTAACAGGTGCAGGTTCTGAGGTATTGAGCGAAGTTGCACTTTCAGCTAACAATGCAAAGCTTGATAAAGGCGTGCCGACACAGCTTAATTTAACAGCTGAAATGTCAGACGGTAGCGCTGCAACAGGCTATGCAGTTTCTTATGCAAGCGATAATGCAGACTTCGTTGTTGATGAAAACGGTGTTGTTACAGCTTCTGCAGATGGCGAGGCAACTATCACAGCAACCGTTACTTTAGGCGACATTATCAAGACTGCAGAAGTTAAGCTTACCTGCGGCGTAATCTGGGCAGGCAATAGTATATACTACACAATGCCGGCAGTACAGAGTGGTCAGCATGTCGCGATTTCAGAATTTGTTAACTACTCATCAAGAAATGCACTTACATATGGTGATAAATATGTAATTGGTAGTGACTATCCGAATGGCGTTATTTACAGTGCACCGACAGGCGCAGGCGAATGGAAATATGGTGGCGAAGCTGTGGCTTACAGGGGCGACGCACGCTACGTAAGAGTTAACAGCATCAATCGCCGTGTTGCTGTATATGAAACAACAGGTCAGGATGGATACTTCAGCTTGACTCTCAAGCTTCCGGAAACTGTTGGCAGCTATGCGCTCACAGCAGATTTCTTTAACGATGTTACTGTAACAGCAGATGCGTATGACGTCTATTTAATTCCGGCAGGCGAAACTGCAGCAGACTCAATTGCAAACGATAAGAACTTACTCACTACCGTTTACCTGAGTGCTGCTAATACTGCAACCGGTGTGCACAAAGACAGCCGCACTTATACAATCGGCCAGTTTGATGTAACAGAAGCAAATAAGGGTGAGGAAATCACACTTGCAGTTGCAACATCAAAGAAAGCAACAGTTACAGAATCTCCGAAGGGTACCTCAGAATGGGATGCAATGTACTTCTACGGCTATGGTCTCAAGGGTAACCCGACTAACGTTATTACAGAAGCATACTTCGAAAATGACGAAAAGGCTATCGGCGAGGGTGAAACACTTGAGCTTGATTTAGCTGCAACAATGCTTGATGGCTCAAATGCAGACTTAACTGCTGAAGGCGTTACAGTTACATACACATCATCTGATGACAGCATCGCAACTGTTGATGAAAACGGTGTTGTAACTCAGAAGGGCAATGGTAATGTAACAATTACAGCAACCATCGTTGATGGTATTACAATTGAAAAGGCACACATTGACCTCACATGTGGCGTAGTTTGGGCAGGTGCTGAGAATACAGCTAACTACTTCTTCCCGAACTTATCCGGAAGTGTAGACTTCACACAGGTAACAACAAAGGATTATGACTTTGGCACCGTTTTTGAGAACACAATTGCCAATGCAGGTTCAATTTACTATGCTGGTGAAAGCACATACTCAAATCTCACATTAGATGCAAACTACCGCGTAAAGGCAACAGAGAAGCGCTATGAAAACGGTTGGTTTGCAGTTACCGTTGAGCTTCCGGAAGCAGTTGGCAGATATGCACTCAAGTTAAACACAGCTCCGGGTGTAGGTACAGATGCAATCGACCTCTACAGCGTTCCGGCTGGTTCAACCGCTGAAGCTGCAATTACTGATGCTAACCTCATCGGAACACGCTTCTTTAACTGGGATGCAGCAACCTATGAAAAAGGTTCAACTCTCGCAGGTATCCAGACAATTTACACAACATTTGGTTACTTTGATGTAACTGATGCAAACAAGGGCACAGAGCAGACCTTTGTTATCAAGACAGCAGACAAGGCAACAATTACAGAAGCTCCAATGCCTGACGGAACATCATTCCAGTCAACATTTGGCGCACTCACATTCTACGGCTTTAAGTTCGACGGTGCAGAGCAGAATTCACTTGCAAGCATCGAGCTTTCAGCTGATAAGACAAGTCTTGCTATCGGAGATGCTGCAAATCTTGACTTAACAGGTAAGATGGTAAATGGTTCCGACGCAGTCTTAACAGATGCAACTGTTACTTACACATCATCTGATGACAGCATCGCAACTGTTGAAAACGGTGTTGTAACAGCTCTTAAAGATGGTGTTGTAACCATCACTGCTACTGCAACACTTGGAACTGCAGTTGCTAAGTCAACAATCGAACTCACTTGTGGTGTGGTTTGGGCAGGTAAGGCTAACACAGCTAACTACTACTTCCCGAACTTGAAATCTAATACTGAAGAAACCAAGTATGATATTGACTTTACAACTGTAACACAGGGTTACGTTTATGATGAGAATGCAATATCTTCTGTTACTCCTAGTGCAGGTGCAATGTACTATGGTGGCGAAAGCTTTGTTTCAGGTCTTACATTAGATACATATGCTCGTGTAAGATTATCAGAAGCTAAAGGCACAAACGGCTGGTTTGCCATCACTGTTGAGCTTCCGAAGGTTGCAGGCAGATATGCACTCAAGTTAAACACTGTAGCTGGTGCAGGTGCAGATGCAATTGACCTCTACAGCGTTCCGGCAGGCTCAACTGCTGAAGCTGCAATTACTGATGCTAACCTCATCGGAACACGCTTCTTTAACTGGGATGAAAACACCTATGAAGCTGGTTCAACGGTCGATGGTGCTAAGACACTTTACACAACATTTGGCTACTTTGATGTAACTGATGCAAATAAGGGCACAGCTCAGACATTTGTTATCAAGACATCAGACAAGGCTGCAATCACAGAAGCTTACAAAGCTGATGGCACATTAAATTCAACCTTTACAGCACTTTACTTCTACGGCTTTAAGTTTGATGGTGAAGAGCAGAATTCTCTCGCAAGCATCACACTTTCAGCTGATAGCACAAGACTTATGAACGGCGAATCTACTGATTTCTCATTAACAGGTAAGATGGTAAATGGTGATGATGCAGACTTTACAGATGCAACTGTTACTTACACATCATCTGATGACAGCATCGCAACTGTTGAAAATGGTAAGATCGTTCAGAAGGGTGATGGTAGTGCAATAATCACTGCTACCGCAACTTTAGGTTCAGCTTATGCACTCTCATCAATTAAGGTTCTTTGCGGCGACTGGTTAGGCGCAGAGGTTAGTGAGGTTTATGACTTCACTAAGGCAAGCGGCGAAATCGGCACATTAACCAATTGTGGCGATACCAATACAAACTGGTACGAAATTGCCGGCAACAATATCAACGCAGGAAATCCTGAAAACGACACAAAGTACAATAGATATTCAAACGGTCGTGCTCAGTTTGCAGCAGATAATGCTGACAACTTGTTTGCTCCGGTAATCAAGTTACCGAGCGTTGCAGGTAAGTATGTTCTTTCAATGAGCTACTTCAATGCAGCATATAAACTAGATGAGAATAAAGAGCCTACTGATGAGATTTCGTTCTATGATGGTGGTAATGACCTTACATTCTACCTCTGCGAGAAGAATGCAAGCACAGAAGGAAATCCGATTAACATCATGAACAAGGCAAACATCGTCGCTCAGACAAAGCGTGTTCCGCCTGAAGTTGCGGCTGATCCTGCAGTAGCTAATCTTGCAGTTATCACAGTTACTCCGGAGATGGCAGGTAAGGAATATATCCTTGGTGTTAACTGCGCATCATCTCTCGGTTGGAGTTCATGGATTGGCACACACGGTCTTATGATTTACAACTTCGCATTAACAAGTGAAGAGTCTGCAGTATTAAGCTCAGTTGCTCTTGGTGCTGAGAATGCAAACCCGGCTTTCGGCACATCAACACAGCTCAATGTAACTGCTACATTATCCGATGGCAGCGTTACAGATGACTACACAGTTATTTATGAGAGTGACCGTGCAGACATTACTGTTGATGCAAACGGTCTTGTTACTGCATCAGGTGTTGGTGATGCAACAATCACAGCAACAGTTACTTATGCAGGCGTTGCAAAGGCTGCAAGCATAAAGATTTCTGTTCCGGCATCTGATGATATCTTCCCGGGTGCAGACAATACTATTTTCTATAGCTTCGCTAAGACTCCGTTCGGCGGTGATACAACAGCTGATGCTAGCGGAGAAAAAGCATGGTATTACCATCCGGAGGATATGACGGAAGAAAATTATACCGACGGTAATGGCGATACTACAGGTAAGATGTTCAAGTTCCATTCAATGAACACGGGCTATATCCGCAGAATGAGAAATAAGACAGATGTAACTGCAACTACACAATGGTGGGCTTATGACGAAGGTGACTGGCTCGCTGTAACCGTTACTCTTCCGAGCACCCCGGGTATGTACACAGCTCAGGTTAATACCGCTGCTTGGGGACGTGGTTCTGAGCAGGTAGCTATGTATATTATCGATGCTAACACAAGCGACGTTGCAAAAGCACTTGAAACTGCAACTCCGGTAGGCACTGCTGATCTTCTTCATATTTATAGCAATAATGACTATATCAGCACTCCATACAGCTTCAATTGCGGCACATATCAGGTAACTAAAGAAGATGCGGGCACTGAGAAGATTATCGTTCTCAAGACCACAGTGTTAGGTAACCGTGAATGGAGTAACGGTGAGTTCTCAGGCGGTATCGAAGGTCTCACCGGTGTTACCTTAGCAGGTGTTGATTACACATCATCAATTCTTGAGTCTGTTGCAATCAGCTCAGTTCCTGAGGATTTAACTCTTGAAGTTAATGAAACTGCTCAGTTCGGTACACTTTCAGGTACAATGAAAGACGGTACAGAGGCTGTATTTGATATCGTTTCTTACGAAAGTTCTAACCCGAAGGCATTCCCGATTGATCAGACAGGTCTTCTCACCTGTAAAGCAGGCGGTACTACAACTGTTAAAATTTCAGGTCTTGCAAACGGCGTTAAGAAGTCAGTTTCTTATGTTGTTACTTGCGATGACCCGACATTTAAGGATGTTGACGTAACCGTTGATAAGACAACTCTTGCTGATGGCGAAACAGCTAATATTTCTATTACAAATGCTATTTTAACTGACGATTCTGTAGTTGATTTAGAAGCTGCAATCGCTGCAAAGAATGCATACATTTCATACGATTTTGACGATGAAATTGTTAGCCTTAATTGGAGTACACGCACTATCTCTTACGTTGCAGACGGTACTACAACAGTTAAAGTTACCGTTACCTACTACGGTAAACCAATTACCAAGGAATTTACAATCACCTGTGGCGAGGCAGAAGAGCCTGAAGTACCGGCAGAGCCAGAGCCAAATGTAAAGTACACAATAAATACAAGCTTGACATTAAAGGATGAGATTTTATTAAACATTATGTTTATGTTAGAAAACATTCCGGAAGGCAAGACATTGGAAGATTACCAAGATCGTGTAGGTGTACTTGTATTTGATAATGCAAATATTGAAGAGAAAAATGCAACAAAGGAAAACAGTGATACTGTAGTGAGCGGTGAAGCTGTAAAAATAGTATGGAATAATAGCGCAAAGGCCTATGTATTCCAAGCAGAATTAGGAGTACCGGCGAAGAATATGGGCGATTTACGTTCGTTTATGCCGTACTTTGAAAAAGCAGATGGAACATACAGTTACGGAAAGATCAGAAATGCATACTCGCCGTCAGTATATTGTTACAACCAAAGAGCAAAGAAAAATGAAGTTTATGATCTAGTAGTAGCTATGTTAAATTATGGTGCGGAAGCACAGACTGTATTCAATTATAGAACTGATGATCTTATGAATAAGGATTTAACGGCAGCTGAGAAGACAATTAACTGGGATGATTCTTTAATAAGAGATTCATCTTTCTGGACAGAGGCAATAACAGCAAAAGAAAGCGCAGAACTAGCACGAAATAAAACAATTGTCCAAGGAAGAAAGCAAACACTGCAGTTGAAGTCAGCGCTTTTAAACACATTCCAATTCAAGGTGTCAGATGCGAACGTGAGCAAGATTACAAGTGCAAAAGCTCTTGTATGGACAGAAGAGGAGTTTAACTCAATAGATATGTTCACGAAAGAAAACGCAAGCGAAGTAGTAGATCTTGAGTGGAATGAGGAAGAGAAAGTCTATCAATATGCTTGTGGATTACCAGCAAGAAAGATGTTCTCGCCGATATATGTGTGTGCTGTATTTACGATAGACAATGTAGATTACTATAGTGGTGTAGTAGTATATTGTCCGGAGAAATGGGCATCTGCATATAAGGATAATCCTGATTATGCAAACATGGCAAAGACTATGTTGATCTATGGCCATGAAGCAAAGGAGTATTTTAAATAAAGACAATTAAAAACCATATATAAAGGAGGTGAAAAAAATGAGATACGAGAAGCCGATCGCAAGCATTTACGAGTTAAACGCAGATGTAATTGCAACAAGCACAGGAACACTTCCGGAGGACCAGCTTCCGGACGAGGGTTGGGATTAATCCTTAACAAGAGTACATTAGGTATTCGAAAGGAAAGAAGCGATGTAGGAAACTACATCGCTTCTTTCT
>JAZNOR010000062.1:0-3542 GCA_045589235.1 Eubacteriales bacterium
TCGTCCTCGAAAGGCGCTCGCCTTCCTTCGTCCTCCGCACCAAAAATTCATAAAATCTTCCTGCGTTTAAGGTCGAAGAGTTTAAAAAACAATAAATTTTGATGAAAGACAAATAAAATTCAAGAATAATACGGTCGTATATTTGAAGAATTTTGTGCAGTATTTCGCAAAATTTAGTTTTTTAAACCTTAATGGGTTCGACTCTACTCGGCTTAATTAGTCTAAACGATATTCTAGCACTTATTTTAATATATGTAAAGAGTTTTTTGATTAAAAAATAAAGCCTTCCCCTTTGAGGGGAAGGTGGGTTTTGTGAAACAAAACTCGGATGAGGTGTGAACCGAAAAACCACCTCATCAGTCAGCTTTGCTGCCAGCTTGTCTCGCTGCGGCTCGGTCACGGTTTGGCTCTGACAATCCACTGGATTGCCATTCACTACCAAACCGCCGCTAAAGCTACCTCAAGGAGAAGCCTTTTTATGGTCTTGCGTTATATTTTCTTGCCGAGCCCATAGATTCCAATTTAAGTACTCTCTCCGCATTTTTCCAGCAAATGTTCTGGAGTTCATTGTCCGGAAGCCTTAGCTGATGAATGAAGCGTAGGTGGCATTTAAACGCCTCTAACTGATAGTGATTTACCGTATCGGGCTTTAAATCGGTATCTGTACCGAAAAGCAGGCGGTCACTGTATTTCATAAAGAAATCGTAATACACTTCCCTATCCTCTTCATAAATCGTGTCACACCAGCGCATATAGAAGCCTACCGTTGTGTCAAAGGTAAGTTGTGGATATTTATCAAGCAATTTTGCCATTTCAGGTAAACCTAAGTAGCACTGATGCGCCGCAATCATCGGGATATTCGGGAATTTATTCATAATTCGCTCAAACTGCTCCATCATCTGATGATTGGTAACGAAAATTCCCTTCTCCGCACCCTCGGAAAAGTAAGGATTATAGCCGCCGCCGTGATACGGTGAATAGCTTACCCTTTGAGTTAAATGCCAGAGAATCGGAATTTCATTTTCATTTAAATATGCAAAGATTTCTTCCCATTCCTGGCTCTCCCAGATATCCCTCGGCGCTTCACCCTTCATAATCTTATGATTGTGAAGCTTAATTCCGCACGCGCCGAGGGAAACCGCTTTCTTAATCGCGTCTAAATCAGGCTCGTTTATATCTGGCCAGAACATCCAGCTAAGGCGCGCATCCTCTTTTGCGATTTCAGAATAAGCTTCAAACTGATTTTTTCTCGTAATGAGTGCTACAATCTTCTGCATACGGTAAGCTTCTGTATAGGAAAACCAACGGTTTAAAGTGTCTAAAATTTCTTCCTTTTCACCGCTTTCAACCAGCATGTGCGCATGCGCGTCAATTACATACTCTTCCGACGGCTGAAAATGAAATCCCCAGCCCTTTGAAAAGCCGTTATCAAGTGTTTCTCTCTGCTCTACATACGGACTATGAGTTAGATGTTTCATTGTTCTTCTCCTTTTTTATTGCAAAATACGATGCCAAAACGATGCACGCTACAGCTAAAAACACCTTTACGGTAAGCGGAACGCCATTGATTATAAGCGTTACAAACGGTGTCAAAATCGGCTTAATGAAGAACGCGAGCGAGCCCATAATAACGCCGCCTGCATCAATTCCTGCAAAGTAGCAAGCATAGCCGAGGCCGGTTACGCCGAGACCTAAATAGATTAAAATCCAAAGGGTGTTTGTGTTGTGAAGCGGTATTGAAATATCAATTCCCATAACGAGAAGTGCGATAAGAAGAACGATACTTCCTGTTAAGAAAACGACTGCAGACTGGATAATTCCGCCCGTCTTGCTTGAGTATTTTTTAGAAAGAACTGTGTATAAGCTAAATGTAATTGCAGCGAGAAGGCCGAGTAAAATTGAGGTTAAATTAGTGCCCGATGAGAAGTCAGCACAGAGAAGAACGCCGATAATACCAAAAATAAGCGCGAGAGTCTTATTTAAATTGAGCTTTTCTTTGTTGATAATTACTGCAAAGGCAATTGTAAAAATTGAGTTTGCCGAGAATACAATCGCAATAAGCGCCGGAGAATCTGCCGCCTTGACGCCAACCTGCAAGAGTATCATACTAATACAGATAAAGAGAATGCCAAGTAAAATCATCTTGACGAAATCCATACCCGTTAAGCGAATTCCATTCTTCTTAATCTTTTTAATTGCCGGTGGAATTAAAATAAACGAGCCGATAAAGAATCGCCAGAAGGTTATTGCATATGGGTTAACTTCCCCTGCAATCAGCTTGCTGACAGGCTCAAGTGTGACGAAAAGTATCGCCGTAATCAGTGCATATAAAACTCCCTTTTTCATCTTTGTGTCTCCTTTTTCTTATCTCTTATTATTATCGCAGTAAAAGTCGCGATTAAAAGTACAATGTGAGTAATTAAATTCCCATAAGCTCCGGCTAAAAAATCGTAGAATATCCAAACGGCGGAATTTAAGAAGTACAGAACTCGATAATGCTTTGAATTACTCTGTGCAACACTTATTACAAAAAGCATAGCCGCTATGAGCGACAGAACATCATACCACGCAGCAAAGCTTAATAAGTTTACCGCAAGAAACGCAACAGCGTAAATAATTATAAGCCATATCGGCACTTTCTTTTCTTTAGTATCAAATATGTAATTTACAAGTACCTGACCGCAGGCAACCGCACATATTGCAGCACCGCTATTACTTCCCGTTAACAAATAACTTATACCCACAAGAAAATTTCCCGTAAAGTTAAATAGAAGAATTGTCTTCATCTTCTTGCCAAACGGCTCAAGTAATCCAAGAATCGTTGCAATAAACGATACAATATATGAGATATATGCCATATCTTTTCTCCACTCCAAATTTACTGTTTTATATTCTAACACACAAAGCAAAATTTGACAATCCAATTTTATCGGCATTTTGTGGACATTCACGCGTTTTTTATCTACTTGACAAAAAGTAAAAGAATGGTATAATTATTAATGCAAAGTTGTGTCTTTGCATAAAAAAACATTTTTTTGGAGGTAATTCAAATGGTAAAGAAAATAGTTGCACTTGCACTTGCAGTTGTTATGGTATTTGCATTCGCTGCTTGTGACAACGCTCCGGCAGAAAAGCGCGTTATGGGTACTAACGCTGCATTCCCGCCGTACGAATTCGTTGAGGGCGACAAGATCGTTGGTATCGACGCTGAAATCGCAGCTGCTATCGCTGAAAAGCTCGGTATGGAGCTCGAAATCAAGGATATGGCATTCGATTCACTCATTCCTGCAGTTGCAGGCGGCAGTGTTGACGTTGTTCTTGCAGGTATGACAGTTACCGATGAGCGCAAGGAGTCTGTTAACTTCTCAGATTCATATGCAACAGGTATCCAGTCTGTCATCGTTAAATCTGACAGCGCTATCGCTACAGTTGATGATGTTACCGGTAAGATCGTAGGCGTTCAGACCGGTACTACAGGCGACATCTACTGCACAGACGATTACGGTGAAGCTAATGTTAAGCGTTTTGACAACGGCGCACTC
>JAZNOR010000063.1:0-4691 GCA_045589235.1 Eubacteriales bacterium
GTTACTCAAACAAGGTACTTGAGCTCATCAAGCACATGTACTCTGTTGACCACAAGTAAGAAAAACAAATTAAACCGCTGTGAGAAATCACAGCGGTTTTTTTATTTAATTTCCTAAATTACTAAGTGCATATTCGTTACATAAGCTATCCGTTCCGTAGACTAAGATAATTTCATCAGCGCCGACATCCTTTGCATACTGCGACGGACTCTGGCGATTATATCTGACATCCGCTACATACGTAAGCTCATAATCTCGAGCTAAATACGGTAGCATTACATTACAGAACGAATCCTTTAACACAAATGCTCTGCCCTCACCTGTTGAAGCTATCGCCATAAGTGGCTGATCTCCACCCTGGAAGTAACGATATTTATCCGCGGTATTGAGATGTGTATCATCAAACATAACGCCATTTTCATCTTCTCCGCCACGATTTACTGCAATTAAAAAATTATCATTTGTAATATCGGTTGGCACTTCGATTATGTCAAGCGGAATGTGAGGTAATTTAACACCTGCTTTGAATACCATTGAACCCTTAAAATCATCTGCAACCGTTTTAAACTCCGGTAGTGGCAGAGGATTTTTGCCCTTTGATGCTAAAAAGTCGTTATACGCGTAATGCGCACCAAGCATCGTCCAATGATGGTCGCCTTTAAAATAGATATACTCATCGCGATGCTCGCTTAAAGTATCCTTCGGATAAATTACATTAACCTTACCTGAAAGCTTGTTCTGAATTTTTGAAATTATCGCATCAACATCTGTAGGACTTGCATACTTTGGAAGCTCATCTTTATAAATACTTACCGCCTCGGGTGCAATAATGAGTGTTACGGGAAGATTGCTTTTTTCTGCAAGTGAAAGTATTGCATTTAAATTATTCTCAAGTCGTTCATCAATTACAGAAAGCTCGCGCATATAGCGATTATTAGTTATATACACACCGTTTAGCATCCGATTACCGATTAAATACTGCGACATTCCTTTACTTTGGACCCAAGCATCACGGCCAAAAAACTGATCACCCGTATACTTATCAAATTCTGACATAAATTTACCCGACATAACATTTGAAATATTAAATTCGGGCATTTGCGTAAGACTTCTCTTTTCGCTCTCAGAATACTCCTTATCGGGTAGCACCAAATTAACAACGCCTGCAATCAGGAGAAAAGCAATAAATACAAAAGCTAAAATACGATTTGATTTTTTCATACTTCTTCCCTCCTAAAATCTGAAATACAGAAACGGGTTATACCCCGAATCTACCAGATATGCAGTTGATAAAAGAAGTACTAAAACTGCAAGAACCGGAATAACTATCGGTATTACTTTTTTAAGCTTTGCAGAACTCATAACATTCTTCATAAGCGGTGTTGATGCAACGGTTAAAATTACAAGCATCGGTAAATTTGACACAAGCCTAAACACCGTGTCACCGTTAATAAACGGAACCGATCCAAACATCATTCCCAAATAATTTACACCTGCCGATAAATCTTCAAATGCGAATATAACCCAACCTAAAAGAATGAAGAAAATTGAGTATATATGCGAAACGGCACTTGGTGCAGACTCAAGCTTCTTGCCGAGCCATAATTTTTCTATGAGAAGCAATATTCCGTAATATACACCCCACAAAATGAAGTTCCAGCTGGCACCATGCCAAAAGCCGGTAAGAATCCACACAACTAAGATATTGCGAATGTGCTTAAACTTAGACGTTCTGTTACCGCCAAGCGGAATATAGACATACTCACGAAACCAACCGCCAAGTGTCATATGCCAACGGCGCCAGAACTCGGTAATACTTTTTGAAATATAGGGATAATTAAAGTTCTCGGGGAATTTAAAGCCGAGCATTTTACCAAGACCGATTGCCATATCAGAATAACCTGAGAAGTCAAAATAAATCTGAAATGCATAGGCGCAAATTCCAAGCCACGCACCTATAACACTCATTTGAGCAACCGGAAGCTCTCTTATTGTATCCCACAGAATTCCGATATTATTGGCAAGCAAAACTTTTTTGCCAAGACCTGCAATAAAACGGGCAACACCATCGGAGAACATATCAAGGCTTTCACGGTTTTTGTTATTAAGCTCGTCCTCAATATCGCTATACGTTACAATCGGACCTGCAATAAGCTGCGGAAAGAGCGTTACAAAAGCCGCAAAATTTATGATATTCTTTTGCTCCTGTACCTTTCCTCTATACACATCAATTGTATAAGACATAGTCTGGAAAGTGTAGAAAGAAATACCAATAGGCAAAACAACATTAAGCGTCGGCGCATCTAATCCGAAAACAGACAGCACACTGCCTGCAAGGAAATTATAATACTTAAAGAAGCCAAGGACACTTAAATTGCCTATAATTGATATCAGAAGATATGGCTTGCCACTTTTTCCTTTTCGTTGCGCTTTACAAATAAGTCTGCCACAAGTATAGTCGATCACAGTTGATATAAGCATTATAATAATATATCTCGGCTCGCCCCATGCGTAAAATATAAGGCTTGCAACTGCAAGAATTGCATTTCTTATTTTTCTTGGACTTATAAAATACAAAAGCAAAACGATTGGTAAAAAGTAAAACAGAAATGTAATACTGCTAAAAACCATAAGTTAAAGCTCCATTATTTTGCAAAGTAGGCATTAATTGCAGAAACACCCTTTGCAACCTGTTCTTTTGCAAACTTGTTCTGTGTTTCTTCATCTGCATCAAGCTCGCTAGCTGCGCCGAGCATTACAAGGAACACGTAGTCGCCGTGACGTACAACCTGAGCTGCCTGCGCTTTCGGCATATTTGACGGATACATCATACCATTTACAAGGTTTTCCTTATAACTTGAAAGGGCTGCTGCAACACTCTCTCCCTTTCCATCTTTTGCCTTGATTGCAATAAATGTATCAATATTTGCAGAAATCATCGGCTGTTCAGCAATGAAATCTTCGATGTCGTCTACATTTAAGCCATAAAAGTCAGTTAAAGCTTCCTTCGGCACTTCAACATTAGGACGATAATCCTCGCCGTAGGTGTTTTTAATTATATTGTGCACATCACGAATTGAATATTCCTTCTTAGCCGGCTCCTGTGGCGGAGTTGTTTCTCCTTCAGGTTTTGTCTCCGGTTTTGGTTGTGGTTTAGCTTCCGGCTTAGTTTCCGGCTTTGTTGTCGGTGCTGTGCTAGGTTTAGTAGCCGGCTTTGTTGTCGGTGCCGTCGAAGGCTTTGTTGCAGGTGGGTCTGCCACCGGTTTATTTTCCGGCTCGTCAACTTCTTCCTTTTTGTCTTCATCAACCGGCTTGTCATCGTCAACAGGTGCCTGAATGTCATCGTCTGTCGGTGTTAGAACAACTTCATTTTCCGGCTCATCAACTTCCGGTTCATTGTTGCAGGCTGCAAAAAGCCCTGCCATAAGTGTGAGTGCGAGTAATAAACTGATAATTTTTTTCATAATAATCATCTCCTTTGTTTATTTAGACGGCTTTCGTTTAAAAAAGTTCCAAAAAATTTTAAACCAAAGCCGCAATTGCTTCGCGTATATTTTTAGCCGGCAATAATTTTAGTCCTTGCGGTGCTGTAATTTCACGAGCATTCTGTGACGGCAAAATGCAAATTTCAAAGCCGAGGCGCGCAATTTCATTAACTCTCTGCTGTGCATTTGAAACCGCACGAAGCTCGCCTGTAAGGCCAACTTCACCAAATGCCGCGACTTTATCACTTATTGCGCTGTCTTTAGAACTTGATGCAAGTGCTAAAATTGTTGCAAGATCTGCTGCAGGCTCGTCAAGTCTAAGTCCGCCGATAACATTTATATAAACGTCACAGTTTCCTACCTTAAAGCCTGCGCGTTTTTCAAGTACTGCAAGTAGCAGCATCGCTCTGTTATAATCAATACCTGCGCTCATACGCCTTGCGTTGCCAAAGCCAGATGCAGTAACAAGCGCTTGAACTTCTGATAATATCGGGCGCGAGCCTTCCATAACACACGCTACACACGTGCCGGGGACATTTACAGGTCTACCGTCAAGCAGTGCCGCCGACGGATTTCCAACCTCACATAATCCACGGTCGCGCATTTCGAAAACGCCAATTTCATTGGTTGACCCAAAGCGATTTTTTGCCGCGCGTAAAATGCGGTAAGATAAGCTTCGATCTCCCTCAAAATACATAACGCAGTCTACCATATGCTCAAGCACCTTAGGTCCTGCAATTGCGCCCTCTTTATTAACGTGGCCGACAACAAAAACCGTTATCTCCTCACCCTTTGCAAGATTCATAAGTGCCATTGTGCACTCGCGTACCTGAGCAACACTTCCCGGTGCTGATGAAATATCTGAACGAAAAACTGTCTGAATCGAGTCGACAATAAGCACATCAGGGCGAAGATTTTTCGCTGTTTCGATTACATCTTCAATATCTGTTTCAGAATAGATATAGAGCTCATCACTTGAAACACCAAGTCTGTCAGCGCGGAGTTTTAACTGACGTTTTGACTCCTCACCTGATATGTATAAAACCTTCAAGGATTTGCACAGATGCTCACAAATCTGCAGTAAAATAGTTGATTTACCTATGCCCGGTTCACCGCCAACTAAAACTAGTGATCCTTTAACCGCACCGCCGCCAAGCACGCGGTCAAGCTCTGCCATACCCGTGCCGAAACGAAGCTCATCTTTTG